>JAUWHV010000093.1 GCA_030605675.1 Deltaproteobacteria bacterium
GCATCCCATCTTCACCACATCTTTAATCGATCCTCAATCGCAAAATCCTCAACATAACACTGCTATGCCTGCGGTTTTACTCAATCAAATCGACTAAATCTATGGCAAATCCGGGCGCAAATTCTACCAATTTATTTTTTACCCGGCCCTAAGGGCAATTTTTTCTAATTTTTTCCAAATTTCTCTGATAGCCATGGCACCTGGCCCGTCTGAGTTTTCTACCAGGGGTTTGCCTGCAACCACGCTTGACACGGCCTCAGGATCAAATGGAATCAGACCCAACATGGAAATTTGTCTCTTTAAACAAGCCTCCTGGACCTTTTCTGCAACTTCCTGGTTCAGGTCCCATTTATTTATACATACGCATGTAGGGATCTTAAAGTGTTCCGCAAGGTCTACCACGCGGTTGAGGTCATGGAGTCCGGATGTTGTCGGTTCTGTAACCACGAGTATCAGGTCAGCACCGGCAAGAGACGCTATCACAGGACAGCCGATGCCGGGTGATCCATCAACCAGTATCCATTCGGCCTTCATTTCCTCAGCAATGGCCCTGGTCTCTTTTTTTACCAGGCTGACCAGCTTTCCGGAGTTTTCTTCCCCGATGCCGAGTTGAGCATGGACCATTGGCCCGTAATCAGTATCTGAGATAAACCATGAACCGCACAGATTGTCCTTGAGGTTTATGGCCTCTTCCGGGCAAAATTCAGCACAGACTCCGCATCCTTCACAGGATAATGGATCGATTTCTGCTGATTCGAGGGTTGTTATGGCATCAAACTGACAGAGCTCTTCACAGATCCCACATGCCGTACATAATGATGGATCCACCTCTGCAGTTACACCGGACCAGAACTCTGTTTCCTTTTTGATTTTTGGATTAAGCAGCAGGTGCAGATCTGCAGCATCTACGTCACAGTCTGCCAGAACTGTGTTGGGCACGAGTGCTGCCAGAGAACCAACCACTGTAGTCTTCCCAGTGCCGCCCTTACCGCTCAAGATCAGGATTTCCCTCATTGTACAAGCTCCTCCAGCAAGGACTCAAAGCTGCTGCGCAGGTCCGGCCGGCTTACAATAAGGGGCTCTCCTCTGGCGTAACCTTCGGCAATCCCGCGATCGAATGGTATTTTTAGATGTATAGGTATGTTTTCCTGTCCGCACCACGTCTCAACATCTTCATTCCCCAGGTCTGAGCGGTTAATGATTACACCAAAGGATCGCTTGAGCTTTCTGAGCATTCCCACTGCCAGCTTGAGGTCATGGAGGCCAAAGGGCGTGGGTTCGGTAACAAGCAATGTATAATCTGCATCATTCACCGTGGCGATCACCGGGCACGAGGTGCCTGGCGGGGAATCCAGAATAACCAGGCATTCAGGCGAGGTTTCTGCCTCTGCCTTTACTGCCTTTATGAGAGGAGGGGACATGGCTTCGCCCACCCTCAATTTGCCTTGCACAAAAGATATTCCGTTGGCATGGCCTTTTTCGACAAATCCGATCTCCCGTTCTGCTTCGGCCAGAGCATCCTCAGGGCAGATCAGAAAGCAGCCCCGGCATGAGTGGCAGAGCTCAGGGAAGGTCATTATAATTTCATTAAAGACCGTAATAGCATTGAATCTGCATATGTCACGGCACTTGCCGCAATATGTGCAATTGCTCTCAATTACAGATGGGACTACTAGGGTGCAGCGTCTTTTCTGTTCCATCAAAGGGCACAAAAAGATATGGGCATTTGGTTCCTCCACATCGCAGTCCAGGAGCTGAACTGGTCCCTTAGCTGCCAGAGCCAAGCTCACTGAGACTATAGTCTTGCCGGTTCCTCCCTTTCCACTTGCCACTGCAAGTTTCATAATAATTTCCTTATCCTTATCAGTGCTTAAGTGTTTTAACTTTCTTTGTCTTTGCTCATGTCACGGCCTGTTCCACTACCGCCACCCATTCCACCTCCTCCACCTCCGCCCATTCCGCGGCCACCGCCGCCCATCCCACGGCCTCTGCCACCACCGCCCATCCCACGGCCTCCTCCGCCTATTCCGCGACCTCTGCCTCCTCCTCCCATTCCACGGCCGCCGCCAAACGATGGACCAAAGGTTTTGCCTGAATTTGCCGCAGCACTTGGACCTTCGTCCGGTGATGGAACCGCCCCTTTCCTATACTGTTCTATAGCTTCCCCGACAGTTCCGCTAACGTTTGATATCATCTTGATTCCACTTGCCTGGAGGACTTCAAAGGCCTTTGGTCCTATTTGTCCTGTCAAGACCGTCTGAGCACCTGATCCGGCTACAAGAGTGGCTGCATTAATGCCTGCTCCCTGGGCGGCATCCTGGGCTGCCAAGTTATCGATAACGTTGACAATGTTTCCTGATTCCGTGTCAACTATTATAAAATAGCCGGCCCTGCCAAACCTGGGGTCTATAGCAGAGTCCAGGTCTTTTCCTGTTGCACTGATCGCGATTTTCATATGATTTTCTCCTTTTTAACTTTGCCAATAATTTTCCTTATCCTTAAATCGTTCTATTCTCATGCTTTCTCCATTCAAAACTCACGAATCAACGGTCCAGCTTTTTGGTAAACCCTGAACCTTTGAACCTTTGAACCCGTACCTGAACCTTTGAACCCGTGAACGGTTACGATATAAGTGTAACTTTCCTGCGACTTAGCTCAGGGCCGTTCTTCTATATTACTTTTTCAGATTTTATTCAATGGAGACATAAGATTTGCGGGATTTTTTTATATTTAATTTCCTGCAATTTATAAAAATATAAAGTCTGATTTTATTAAACATGAATCTCATTTATAAAAATCTATGATTCTCATAACGTAACTATTCAGGTTGAAGGTTGAAGGCTGAAGACTGAAGTATTTAAACCATCTCGCAACGCTCAAACGCCCTAAGTTTCGTCCCTAACAGTCTTCAGTCTATCCACCTAATTTTATGTGATCACGCATGATTTGTCCCTATTAGCCTTCTACCTTCAGTCTATCCACCTGAATAGTTACCTCATAACTATAGGTAAATATTCATAATATAGTTAAATTGCACAATTTTTCCTTAAGAGGTTCCAAATCAGGAACCTGGTTAAAGGGAAGTCATCCCCAATTAATTGCAAGCCAGTCTCTATAACAATTTGTAAATTATGTCCGGATTGGTATCTTGTCAACAGATTTTTTTGAGCGTATGATCTTTTCTGATAGCAGTAATGTCAGAAATTTCTTGTACTTTTATGGCATTGGGTGCTATTGCTTTCAAAGGATCTTTTGCGTCTGAGGCAATAGCCTGGGTGGTGAAATTGGCAGACACAAGGGATTTAAAATACCTCGGTATAATTTGCCGCGCCGGTTCGACTCCGGCTCTGGGCACCAGATTTGGATTTACAAAAAAGGAGAGAACTCATGAAAAAGGGTGAAAAACTGGTAGTTATAGGCTGTGGCGGTGTCGGCGGTCCTGCCGCAATGTTGTCAAGAAAACTTATGCCGGATGTTGATGTAACCATTATTCGGAAAGAAGAACGTTTTATCGTTAGATGAGCTTTGCCTCATGTTGTGGCCGGTCTGGCCACTGTTGATTCTATCACAAATCCAGGTGCCATGTTTAAAAATGCAGGTATTACTGACATTACTGCAGAAGTAACCCACGTGGATACTGAAAAAAAGATAGTCGAATTATCAAATGGCACCTCTATTGATTATGACAAGATCATTCTAGGAACCGGGGCAAGCCAGGTGATACCTGAATTTGAAGGAGTTGACCTTGAGGGAGTATTCACTTTAAGGGGCGTACCGGATGCAGAAAGAATAAAAAGTTTTCTGGAAGAGAAAAAGGCCAAAAACCTTGTTTTCATAGGAACAGGATTTATTAATCTTGAGCTGGCGGCATTGCTTTCTGAAACCAAGCCGGATTATTACAATATAACAATTATTAAGTACATGACTTTAGGACCCCCTCTGGCCCTTATGCTTGACGCGGACATGGCGATCAAGATACAGGAACGCATGGTTGAAAAGGGTCTCAATATGAATATGGAGTCCAGGGCCACAAGGATTCTGGGCCGGAATGGAATAGTTGCAGGCGTGGAACTTGAAACCGGCGAAAAAATCGATGCAGACATGGTCATGGTTTCAGTGGGTGCAAGGCCGAATCTGGAGCTGGCAAAGGATATGAATCTCGAAATTGGAAAATTTGGCGTCAAGGTGAATAAATATCTGGAAACATCAAATCCGGATGTCCTTGCAGGTGGAGATTGCGTTGAAAAAATTCATTTTGTGACCAAAAAACCTACATCTTCGCTACTACGCGGCCCTTCAGTTATTCAAGGACGTCTTGCAGCCAAAAGACTGGCAGGGTATGAAATTGAATTTCCAGGAGTATTAAACAACTCTGCGGTCAGAATCTTTGACAAATATATAGCTGCTACCGGCTTGACAGATAAGCAGGCACAAAAGGAAGGATTTGAAACGGTCAGCGTTGTAGTAAATTCCAGAAGTAAGCATGGTATGATACCAGGTGTCAAACCCTGGACGCTGAAGCTTGTCTTTGACAGAGAGACTCAAAGGCTGCTGGGTGGACAGATTATCAGTGATTGTGGTGCACCTGTGAAGGAGATCGATACGATCAATGCCCTGATTATGGGTGAAAAAACCATCCCTGAATTAACCACATTTATGTGCGCGGGAAATCCCGACTGTTCCTCTGAACCAAGCCTTGAACCTATTACAGTCGCTGCGGAGCAAGCGCTACAGAAATTGAGGTGATAGGAAATCACTTTTTGAGCGATTCAGAAAGCCGGCCGACACTAACCGCCCGCTTTGCTGGAGACCGCAGAGAGCACAGAGAGAAAGTAAAGACAAAAGCATTCACCACAAGAACACAGAGACCACATAAATAAGAAACAAAAGTAGTTTTTCTGTGTGCTCTGCGCGCTTGTGGTGAATATAGTCCTGTTCATAAATCAGCAATTCAACTTTTTGACTATTACTTCCACTGCCATCAAAAAAGGATATGTTATCGGTGATCCTGTAAGAAGCGGATGAGTTCCGATCTGGGCTGTGAGCGCAGAATAAACAGTCATCCTATTCTGGATGATAATGCCGATAAAATTGATAAGTTCGCCTGAGCCGCCTCCGCCGATAACCGAACCGCCGAGCAACAAACCGGATTTGCGGCTGGCTATAAGCTTTATAACCTGTTTTTCGGCTCCGGGTAATGTTCCCGGGTGTTTAAAAATCCCTTCAAAAGTTCCTGTTACTATATCAAATCCCTCTTTTTTTGCCTGATTTTCAGTTATGCCTGCTGCACCAAAAGCCGTATCTCCTATGGCAGTACAAAATATTGGAATCGTCCCATTAAATGTCTTCATAAAAGCTATATTATATAGATTCATACCGGCAATTCTTGCTTCCACGCATGCTGTTGAAGCAAGCATAAGACCTGTCTTTTTTCTCATAAGAAAATCATATTTTGCAGCACAATCGCCCACAGCAAAAATATCGGGATTTTTTTCCGTGCGCATATATTCATCCACCCTGATAAAGCCCATATCATTGAGTTCCATGCCCGATTTTTCCGCAAAAGCTGTATTTGGTCTGTATCCGGTGGATAAGATCACGGCATCTACATCGATCTTTTCGTCGTTATTTAACAGGACTACGGCAGCTTTTTTATCTCCCAAAATTTCCTTAACACCGCTTCCGGCCTTTATGTTGATCCCTCTTGATATAAGAATTTCCTCGGCTCGAATCGCGAGTTCATCATCAAAAGCAAGGGATAAAACATGAGGCAAAAGTTCAACTATAGTTACATTTTTGCCCAGTTTCCCAAGTTCGTCAGCGATCTCAACACCGATAAAACCGCCGCCTATGACAGCAATGTTTTTACATCCGTCAAGTTTTTCCTTAACACCATCCAGATACTCTTTGTCTTTTGGTATTAAAAAAACATTTTCAAGATCAGCTCCTTTCAACCATCCAGGCACAGCAGGTGTTGAGCCTGTTGCTATAATAAGTTTTTCAAAGCTGATTTCCTTACCGTTTACGGTCTTACAGGTTTTGTTCTCCGCATCAATTTTTTCAACTTCACCTATTTGGATTTTTACACCTGTATTTTCCAAAGGAGCATCAGGTATCACATTTTTATCACTTGATTTAAGCGTGCCGAATATATACGGAATTCCGCACGGAACAAGAACAGTTGATTCTTTTCTTATCACCGTAACTTCCTTGTCCGGATAAAAAGATTTTCCGGTTCTTGCAGCCACAATACCTGCTGCACTCCCTCCGATTACAAGCACATCTGTTTTTTCCATTTTATCCTCCTTTCAGCTTGAAATAAATGTCGATATTCTTTCGGCAATATCTTCTAAGGCCTCTATTAAAGAGGCACAGGCGACTTAATGAAGACAGCAGCCAAATTTTTACAAAAGCTCATAGATTAAAGTTTCTGTTTTTCATTTACAACAAACATCCCTTTCAGTCCGCACAGCCTTGGAATATCCGGACCATAAACGCCAACATCCATGAGTTCAACTTCATATATACCCCTTATTTACAAGTTGCAATAGCTATTCAGGCAAGAGAGCAGAGCCTAAGGTTCAGATATCAAGAGAACTCGGGAATCTTAAACAACGCCTTGACAAAAACCGAATTAATGTAAATATTATGAGCATACGATAATAACCAAAAGGAGGTGAAAAAATATGCCTAGAATGGATGGAACAGGACCTGCCGGAACAGGTGTTCCAGGTAGAGGACTTGGTCCCTGCGGTAAAGGAGCAGGGGCCCAACCCGGAAGACTTACCTCCGCACAAGACAATTTTAGAGGCCTTGGACGCGGTGGCGGCGGCTTTGGTCGGGGTCGTCGACAGAGGCGCAGAATTTCCTTTGCAAGTTTTTCTGGTAACGATCCAGGCAACAATTAATCTCAACACAGGCCATACAAAAGGTATTACCCGGATTCGTGCGAAAGACTGGAGGCATTTTCGATTTTGCACGCCGGGTAATATCCTGCCCCAAATTTTTGATTGATCATTTCATCAAAGACAGCTAAGAACAGAATTATTTAATGCAGATTCAGGTTTCGGATCAAAAAAACAAAGGAGGCAACAAATGGCAAAATTAACACAGGATATGAAGGACATTATGGGAAAGAGCAGGGGGTATGCCGTGGCTACGTGTGATAAGGATGGCGTTCCAAACGTGGTTCCGATTCACTTTGTTAAGATCCTTTCGGATGATGAGCTTATGATGGCTGATGTGTTTATGAAAAAGACATTAGAAAATATTAAGCAGAGACAAGTCATGGCTGTCTCCGCATGGGATTATGAAGTCAAACCTCGCAAGGGGTTTCAATTCAAAGGGACCCCCAGGATCGAGACGTCAGGCAAGATTTACGACATGGCGGTTGAGATGGTTAAGGCGGAAAAACCCGACCTGACAGCGAAGTCGGCTGTTGTGCTTAAAATTACGGATATCTTTGTTACCTCTCCTGGCCCAAATGCCGGGAAGAATGTGAATGAGATTTGAAGGCGATAGAAATAGCGTCTGGCTGGTTGGTAGGGTGGTGAAAAGAAAATGAAAGGATAGGTTGCTTTTTTCTGAAATCGTGTCCTAATAGAGGAGGGCGCATCGGACATAATTGCCCTCCTCTTTTTTGTAAGCGTTCACAGGGCACCGCATCTGCTTTGTTGTCGGGCACTTGAAGTACAGGGAGTACGCCTGCGTACCCTCCGCCTCGCATCTGCAGCACCCTGTAAACGCTTACAGTTCGGTGGGTTGTGGTAAAACGGGCGTTGTAATCCCGTGAACGGTTACTCTTTTTTTTAATAATTCTACAAGAGCCCGGGTGGTGAAATTGGTAGACACAAGGGACTTAAAATCCCTCGGTATAATATACCGTGCCGGTTCGACTCCGGCCCTGGGCACCAGATAAATAGCAGGGCCAAATTGACCCCGCCTCTGAATATAGAGGACTTATTTGCGGACAGCTCCTAATCTTCGGATGGCCTTGATTCGCTCAAGGACAGGCGGATGGCTATAGTCCATGAAGACCTTGAACGGATGTGGTGTGAGATTAGAAAGGTTGTCCACACTCAGCTTTTTCAGTCCGTTGATCATGGCATCAGCATCTCCGTATGTCTCCACTGCAAAAGCATCAGCTTCATACTCGTTTTTTCTCGAAATTATGTTCTCTGCGAGGCCTATCAACATCGCGATGGGTGTATAGAGGAAACCGAAGAAAAAGAGGCTGGCATAAACAGACAGGTGCTCCATTTTGAATGCAGCAAACAACTGTTCATTCTCGATGAAAAGGGAAAGCAGAAAAAGCGTCAGTCCCATTACAATTACTGACCTGGCTATTGCCCGGATAATATGTTTTTTCTTGTAGTGCCCCATTTCGTGCGCGAGGATCGAAACAAGCTCATTTACAGAGTGCCTCTCTATTAATGTGTCGAACAGCACAATTCGGCGTGAACGTCCGAAGCCGGTGAAAAACGCGTTGCTTTTGGACGACCGCTTGGAGCCGTCCATCTTGAAGATGCCCTTCATCTTGAAATTCTGTGCTTTTGCGTAATTTTCAATTGCAGTCCGCAACTCTCTTTCTTCAAGCGGCACAAACTTATTGAAAATAGGCATGATAACCACAGGGGCAATAAACATGAAGAAAATCTGGAACAGTGTAATCGCCACCCAGCAATAAATCCATGCCGGGTTGCCGGTTTTTTCAAAAAACCAGAGAACAGCGGCAAACACGATTCCACCGATAAGAGCGGTCAATATTAACGACTTAATAATATCCAGTAAGTATGTCTTGGGCGTGGTCTTGTTGAAACCGTACTTTTCTTCTATCACAAAGGTATTGTATATGGAAAACGGCAGGCTCAGGATCTTGCTTGCAAAAATCAGTATTCCCGCAAAGACTAGTCCTGTAAGAATTGGTCCCTGTCCAAGGCTTATCGCTATCCGGTCCACAAAATTGAAACCGCCAACCAGAACAAACGCGATTGTTATAAGCGTCTGGAGTGTATCCACACAGATTCCGAATCTGGTGTTTTCCCGCAGGTAATTCTGTGATTGCCTGTATTTCTCAGCATCATAGTAACCTTTAAACTCCGCCGGAAGCTCTATCGATACGTGCCGGACGTTCAGCCAGTCCGAGACCAGATCAAGCAGGTAGCGGATAATAAGAATCAGCAGGAT
>JAUWHV010000044.1 GCA_030605675.1 Deltaproteobacteria bacterium
GGATCACCTATTTCAGGGAACCTATGTGTAGCTTTTATAACTATCGTTATCTGTTAATATTGGACAAAATCATTACTCTTAGTACAGATAGGCCCGAGTATTTTATGATCTTAATCAACTTCAAGAACTTGAAGCAAATAGACCGAAATTTGGGTTATCTCAGGACAGACCAGATATTGGACGAAATCGGGGAAAATATACAGCAATCCATAAGCGACTTCTTTAAGACAAACAGTGACATAAATGGCAAGGCCCTGCTTTTTCGAAGGGCGTCGGATTATTTAATATTTACAAACTATCCGCATGATTGCATGCAGCAGTTGTCCGACCTGATTCAAGACCAGTTAGATACATGCAAGAATCAGTGGGAACTTGAGACAGGCTTTCTGCTTGAATCTTTTCCCTCCACCTGTTCTTTGGAAGATGCCTTGAATCAGCTCCTGGGGACTCACGATAGAGGCCTATAATGACAGATCCTACCCAACAGACAAAAAAAAATGACCACTATTTAGCTGCACAAGTAACTGAAGTCGTACGCAATACCCTAAAAAATTTAGTTCAAAAAGAATTGCTGGCCTGGCCTGACATATATTCAACTGAATTCTGGCATGTTGTACATGAGAATGGTTACGACGAAATCATACTCAAAAAGACCAAGCCTCCCACAGTCCCCAGCCAAATGCTGGAGGGATTTCTGGAACAAACGGATCAGATCTTAGATGGTGTCAAGGACACGGTCAGTTCCTTTGCGTCAGATGCAAAGGAACACGTGAACAGCACAAGTGCCGGCCTGAAATCACTTGAACAGAAAGTTCAACATGACCAAGAGATAAAGGGGGAAATCAAGCAGCTTCAAGAATACAACAAAGCCCTTTCAGTGCACATTTCACAGGCAGAAAAAGAACTTATGGAGCAGGCCGATTTCATTAATGGTCTTCAAAATAGGTTGCGCATAGATCACCTTACCGGTCTTAATAACCGCCGGGCACTGGAAACAGATCTAAAAAAAGAGATAGCCAAGGCCAGGAGATATCAGTTTCCCTTGTCGATCATAATGATTGACATTGACCACTTCAAGGATGTAAACGACTCATATGGATACCGGATCGGAAACAATGTATTACAGAAATTAGCTGACATCCTTCGTAATGCTGTGAGAGAGGTTGATGGCGTATACAGGTATGGTGGTGAAAATTATGTCATCCTGATACCTCACACTAACTGCCAGGATGGAATGACTCTGGCTGAACGCCTCAGAAAACGAGTGGCTAGACATGTATTTACCGTAAAGCAAAAGGGACATCGCTTAACAGTCAAGGCATCCTTGGGAGTTGCGGAACTGAACCTGGAAGACACTGTGGACTCTTTGCTTATTCGCACCGATAAGGCACTTTACAAAGCCAAGACTTCCGGAAGAAACAGAGTAGTCGGTTTGTGCGGCAAGAATTCCCAATCAGATATCACATAGTAAAGAATCCTGGCTCAGAGGACCAGGTTTTCAAGATCAGAATAACCCCTACCAGGAATCCCATACTACAGAGGCACTTGCAAAATTAGAACAATCCCTGCCGGGAATCCTATACTACAGAGGCGTTTGCAAAATTCAAGATTTTGTTCGGGGGCAAGGCGCGAGGAGGTGAAAAAGCGCAGTGTACTTGTGGGTACATGAGCATTTTTCACCGACGAGCAACGCAGCCACCGGGCAAAAGATGGATTTTGCAAGCGCCTCTGCTACTTGACGATCCACTCCTGCCATAGTAGCTAAGGCCCCACCCATTTCTATGGACTCGATGGGATGAATGACAATCCTAAAAACCAAAAACCGGATGTAGAGTTAACATGGCAATTATATTACCCTTTTGTGGAATAAGATACAATACTGATCGGGCCGGAGATATGGTCCAACTGGTAGCCCCGCCTTATGATGTAGTTGATGATGAGAAGCGAGATAGCCTTGTATCAAAAAATCACTACAACATCTTTTCCCTTGAATTATCCAAGCCTGATTTCAGCGGGACGCATAAGGTAGATAAATACACCTGCGCAAAAAAGAAATTTGAAAGCTGGCTATCCAAAAAGATTCTAGAGCAAAAAGATAGGCATGCTATCTATCCCTATGATATCAGCTTTTCGACCACAGGTGGCAATTCATGCAGAAAAGGATTTGTGGCATTAATACGCGTAGAGGACTGGGAGAGTCGAATTGTGCGCCCCCATGAACGGACCTTCGACAGGGTGACGGAAGATCGATTTCATCTACTGCAAGCTACAGAGGCCCAGTTCAGCCAAGTTTTCATTCTCTATCGCCACTGCCCGGATGCTGCCCGCATCTTAGCCGAGTCCGAAAGAAAAGAGCTTTATACCGTAAAAGACGAGACTGGGAATACGCATAGGTTATGGAAGATAACCGACGTGGACAGACTGAAATCTCTTCATGAGTGTCTGTTGGAAACTGTTCTGTATATAGCTGACGGTCACCACCGCTACACCACTGCCATTAAATACCGAAACAAGATGCAAAAGGCTTATGGAAAAGATCCGTCAAAGCCTTATAACTACCTGATGGTTTATCTCGTAGATGCTGAAGACCCCGGCCTTGTAATCCTTCCGGTTCACAGGGTTATCACCCTGCCGGAGGCCTTGGATCTAAAGCTCATAGAAGCCACGGCGTCTCAGGTGTTCGATGTTGAACAAATCTCTCATACGAAAGATCTGAAACCAGAGCAACTGTGCACCAATTTGATTCAATGCCTTGATGAAAAACCGCAGAGGCGAGGGATTGGAGTGATTTTTGGAAAAGGAAAAACAGCACAAATCTGGTGGCAGAAAACAACATCTCAAAACAAGCTATTGTCGCACTTACACCCTGCCCTGTCGGAACTCGACGTAATCCTGCTGGAAGAGGCCATTATTAAGGGAATCTTTAAAATTAATCCTCAGAGCCTGGAGGCGGGAAAAACCATAAAGTTCACAATAGATGCACCAGGTGCCGTTAAGGCTTTAGATGAAAACGATGTACTCTTTATCCTGCGGCCCACACCAGTTAATCAGGTCCTGAATGTGGCTGATACAGGACTTATCATGCCTCACAAATCAACCTACTTTACCCCAAAGATCTTGACTGGCCTGGTAATCAACTCAGTGGACAAGAATAAATCAGTGTGGCTGGTAAAATGATTAAACGCTGGGTGAAATAAATTGAGGAATTTCCTAGCCAAGAAAAAACTTCAGACGCTCCCGGCGACTCGAGTGTCTTAACCTGTTCAAAGCCTTTTTCTCTATCTGACGGATGCGCTCGCGTGACACATTGAAGCGCTTGCCAATCTCCTCCAGGGTATATTCACTGTCCTCACCTATCCCGAAGCGGAGGCGAATAATCTTCTCCTCCCTTGGGCTGAGAGTGGCCAGGATGCCCTTAATCCGCTCTGTAAGCTCCCGCTCCCGCACTGTCTCGTAAGGAGAGACAATATCCATGTTTTCAATAAAGTCCCCTAAGGTACTGTCTTCATTTCCAACTGGTGTCTCCAAAGAGACCGGCTCCTTTGAAGCCTCCAGAATAGACAAGATTTTTTCCAAGGGCAGCCCGGTTCGCAGTGAAATCTCAGCAGGTGTAGGTTCACGGCCAAGCTCCTTGAGGAGGGCATAAAATGCCTTGAAGAACTGACTACGGAGTTCCAGGAAATGCACTGGAAGGCGTATTGTGCGGGTCTTATCCAGGATGGCCCTGGTAATAGCCTGGCGTATCCACCAACTGGCGTATGTTGAAAACTTGTTGCCCTTTGTGTAATCAAATCTGAAAACCGCTCGCATAAGACCGAGGTTACCCTCCTGAATAAGATCAGAAAGTGACAGGCCTTGATGCATATACCGTTTGGCAATACTCACTACCAAACGAAGATTGGCATTGATCATTTCATCTTTGGCCACCTCTATTCTTGCCCGATGCGCTTTGACGATGACCTCGAGGGGTTTAAGACTGTCATCCTCGAAATAAATCTCCATAATACTGGTAACAGCACTTACTAAATAATTTAACTGCTGCTTTTTGGGCTTAAGGGTGGGATCACGACGCCTCCATGTGCGAATCTGCTCCCTCAAGGCCTCCATTGCAGGCAAATCCGAAGGGTGTTCCATGATAGCCTTAATAATCCCATTAAAGCCATCTCTGATAGTGCGGCTGAGTTCGTGCTCCTTCTCAGGAGTAAGAAGCTCGAATCTTCCCATTTCTCGCAGATAGGTGGTAGTAATCTCCTCTGAGTCAGTATGACCTCCAGCATCAAGAACCACTGTCGGAGTCTCAGATTTATTATCCTCAGAAATAGCCTCTGGTCCTTTTTCGACCAGACCCTTTTTCTCTGCGAGTTCTTTTAGAACCTTCTCTCTGGAAATAGTTACGAATCTTGGGCCATCGATGACTTCGATATTATTAAGGCACAGCAGGTCGAACATCTCTTCAAGCTTTTCAAGATCCTTTTCCTCATCAGGTATTATTTCATTCAGTACCTGATAAGTAATAGTACCCTCTTGGCTTGCTTCAATCAGACGACCCAGATAACCATTGGATGACTGGTTCTTTTTCTTGAGGACTACTTTTACGGCCATAGTTTCATCCGGATAAAACTCTGTTAGTTATTGTTCATCATATATCAAGCTAAGCCAAGACATGGCTGATGCGGACCATGGCAAACAATTCTTTTGTTTGACCCATCTTGATCACAAGGCAAGAGGGAAATATAAACGATTTCCTGACTAGTTGCAAACATTAATAAAAGAGTTTAGGTCCGACGACCTTGAATGTAAAGTGTTTAAAGTGAAAATTTTTGCCATACAAACAAGAACCCTACTCCCTGAGTGGTAAAAAATACCGTATACGTTCACGGAGTATTGGAGTGAGGGTTTCAAACGGCTCGATGAAAAAGAATTCGGACTTTGGCAAGTCGACAGCTTGCATCCATGTCTTTTTCTGGTATTTATTAATTTCGGAATGACCTGATCTGCAAAGCCTGATTTGGCTCAATTTCATAAGGCATTTTTGTTACGCAAGCTCGTCGACCGGCAAAAATATAATTGGGGAGTGTATGCATATGGAACGGACCCCATTCACAAAAGAGGGTTTTGAAAGACTCAAAAAAGAACTAAAGACCTTGGAAAAAGTAGAAAGGTTTAAAGCAATCAAGGCTATTGCAGTAGCCAGAGCACACGGCGATTTATCTGAAAATGCCGAATATCATGCTGCAAAGGAACGACAGGGTCAGCTTGAAGCCCGGATCCAGTACCTTCATAGCAAACTCTCCGTAGCAGAGGTGATTGAAAGTGAAAACCAGGACTTTGACAGGGCTGTATTCGGAGTCAAGGTTAGACTGGAAAATATAGATAGCGGAAATGAGGTTGTTTATAAGCTGGTAGGGCCAGACGAATCCGATGTACAAAAAGGAAACATCTCGGTTAAGTCCCCTCTTGGCCAAGCACTGATAGGCAAATATGAAGGGGATGAGGTTGAAGTCCGTACGCCTGCAGGGCTTAGAAACTATGAAATACTGGAAATCTTTGTCTGACGTACCACCCTAAATACTTTCGCTGGGCCATCCCATGGGCACGCATAGCACAGGGCAGGGCAGAAGGCGAACCACTTTGTCCACTGTGCCGCCGAAAAAAATCTCGTCAATCTGTCCCTTTCCTGTACTCCCGTAGCCGCCCATCAAAATGAGGTCGGTCTGAAGCTCCCTTGCTTTTATAGCAATTTCCTGAAATGGGGAGCCATAAGATACGATGGTATCTTTTACCAAACCATCACTGTCCAAATCATTTAAAAAATGGCGAAAGGTCTGTTTGGCATGGTTCGTAAGCCGTTCTCTCACATTCTCAATTGATTCCTTGGTATAATTAGCAATTCGAGAGACCTCGCTTGAATCTATGACATGAATGAGTAATAGTTCAGCCTTCCATGGAGAAACTATTTTTTTCGCATACCTCAATGCGTTTGCAGCGCAATTTGAAAAGTCTACAGGCACCAGCACCAAAGATATTTCCATTCTGAATATACCCCCAAATTCCATTTATATTACAAGAAAAAGGCAACAGACAAAAGCCCTTTATTCAAGACTTTAACAAAAAAGCCTGTAACTTCTCAATAACTCAGGATATGATGTGGTCGCAAAATGTAATCTACTACCCCAACTTATTGAGAAGTTACAAAAGCCTCACTGCATAGACAAATTGGTCAGGATGTGGTCTTGGATCCATTTCTGGTCCCACCACTCTATAGGATTAACAAATACCCCGTGGACCATCATTCCGAAGTGCAAATGATCCCCGCCGGCAAGGCCGGTCATGCCGGTTGTCCCTATCGTATCTCCACGTTCCACCTTATCACCTGCTGATACCTGAATTTCGCTGAGGTGGGAGTACATACTGAAAAGGCCGAGGCCATGATCCAGGATTACTGTATTTCCATAGATTCCAAGGTAGTCTGCAAATACGACAAGGCCGGCATTTCCTGCAGGGACCAAGGCGTGAGAAATCGAGGCATGGTCTGACCCCATATGATATGACCGGCCAATTTCCTTACCCTTGTATAAGTAATGACGCTCGTCTCCAAAACCTGCCCTGAAGGCCGAATTTGGAAGGCAAACAAAGTTTCCGTGCCAGAGGATCTCAGGAGCGCTTTCCTTGCAATAATTTTCAATTTCCTGATTATTGCGACGCCTTAATTCGCTGTTGACTTGGAGAAATACTTCCAGGGGAGAGCCTTTGAATTCGGGGTATCCAGCCATGAAGTCCGGCATTTTTTGCTCAAGGAACCGATCACTTATATTTATCGTGTCTACCTTTGGAGGCTTACGAAGGATACGATGGGGGAAGCCGACCCTGGCAACGTTTCCAGCTTGATCTACTGCCTCGATGAGCATCTTCTTTGGCTTACTGACATTGAAAGGAACCGCCACCATGGCCACGTACATATCCTCTGCCCCTCCAGGTTTTGGATAACCCGGGAAAAACCTTTCGTCTATCCATACCCCTGTCTTGCCGGGCAACTCACTTACTCTATAAGATACAAGACCAGCACCTCCTGTCCTTATATTATGAACAGTACTTTTAACTGCTATCCGGGGTGGTGTTATGTCTATCGGGACTTCAGTCTCCCAAATCTGCTCATTGCCCTTGAGACCGTTTCGCCAGGAGGAGTCCCTTGCGGTAATCCGGAGAAGGGCTTTACCCTCAGTCATACCTAACTCGAACGGTTTGATGACCCAGAAGACTGTCTCGTCCTTTATCCCGGATCCCCTCCACCACTCCTTTATCTTGTAGATCTTAGGATCAAGTTCAAAAACCTTATCTCCCTGGGTCAAGACGGCAGAAATCGACCTTATTCCACTCCGGGCATCTTTAACTTCAACCGTGAGCACATACTCACTCCCGACTGTCTCCGGGACTGAAACCACTTGCAGCTCCGGTGGACTTCCCTCCAAGAGAAAGTATCCAAGAAAGCATCCAGCGGCTATAAGTGCAGCCAGCATTATTAATGCAGTGTAACCCAAAAATTTGCCCATTTGTTCCTCCCTTGAAAATCACTAAAGGCCCGTCACATACTTTGTTTCCATCTTAAGGCCATTAAACTCGTTCATGGCAGCTTCCATACCCTTCTCCAGAAAACACACCAGACCCTTTATACTGACATCAAGGATCTTATCTATCACTGGGGCCTCTTCCGACAGAAAAGGTGATAAAACGTATTTATCTGTTGGCACAGCACCAAAAGGCCTTCCGATACCGATCTTTAGACGGGGGAATTCCTTGCTGCCAATAGACCCTATAATGGATCTAATCCCTTTATGCCCTCCAGTCCCACCCCCTTGTGCGAATTTAAGACTTCCCAGAGGCAAATCCAGGTCGTCATGTACCACCAGGAGCTTGCCCAAAGGAATTTTGTAAAAGTTAAGGACTGAGGCTACGGCATCGCCACTCCTGTTCATGTAAGTGAGAGGTTTAAGCAGTATGGCAGGAATGCCCGTTATAAACCCTGACACACTCTCGTATGGTGGAAACTTCTTATGCGGGATAAAATCAAGACCGAACTGAAGGGCCAGACGATCCAGAGCTGCAAAGCCCACATTGTGGCGGGTATGCCTATATTGAGGGCCGGGATTTCCGAGGCCTACCAATAGCATCCTGGACAAGATCAGCCTTTACCTTCTATGCCTGCAGATAATCCCGGATTGTGCATAACAAATTATGAAAAATTTCCTTTTACTCAGATTCCTTTTCTTCCTCAACCTCGATTTCAGTCTCCTCTTCCTCTTCCTTTTCCTCTTCCTCTTCCTCAGCTCTTGAGGCCACAACGGTCATCAAAGTCGTCTCAGGATCGTCCATTAAGCGGACTCCTTCCAGAGCCGTAATATCTGAAACATGAACAACATCGCCCAGTTCAAGATCAGAAACATTGATTTGGATGTTTCGCGGAATGGCCAAAGGAAGACAAGATATTTTGACTGTCCGCTGGATGATCTCCAAGACACCCATATCTGCTTCAACACCCTTGGCCTTACCCACTGCGGTAATTGGCACATCAACCTGCACCTCTTCGTCCATGAGGACTTCATAAAAGTCTATATGGCGTATTTTGTCATCTACCGGGTGCAATTGCAGATCCTTGATGAGGGCGGTATGACTACTGCTGTCTCCATTGCTCTTCAGGTTAAGAGTGAAAAGCAATGGCTCCCCACCTGCCGAATTCAGAAGCTTGTTGAACTCATGAGTATTCACAGAAAGAGATATAGTCTCGGCCTTTGGCCCGTACAGCACTCCCGGGGTCTGCCCTGCATGGCGAAGTTGGCGGGCCACCCCTTTCCCGGCCCTTGTGCGCGCCTGGATATCTATTGCCACATTTTTCATTGAAAAAACTCCTTTTTAAACAAATAATGAACTTACTGAATCTTCGTCATGTATGCGTCTTATAGCCTCTCCCAGAAGGGCGGATACAGACAGCACCTTGATTTTGTCAACCTTTTGTGCCTCTTCGCTGAGAGGAATGGTATCCGTAACTACTAGGGACTCTAGGACCGACTCCTTGATACGACTTATCGCAGGGCCTGAGAGCACAGGATGTGTAATACAACCATGGACATCATTGGCGCCATGTTCCTTAAGTGCCTGAGCCGCCTTGCAAAGGGTACCGGCAGTATCCACCATATCGTCCAGTATCACAGCCGTCTTCCCCTTTACGTCTCCGATAATATACATAACTTCTGACTCGTTAGGCCGATCCCTGCGCTTGTCTATTATGGCCAGTCCTGCCCCGAACCTTTTGGCAAAGGCCCTGGTCCGCTCCACGCCACCTGCGTCAGGAGACACCATCACTACCTCTCCTGAAAATTTTCCCTTGAGATAATCAAGAGTTACCGGAGCAGCAAAGAGGTGATCCACGGGAATGCTGAAAAAACCCTGAATCTGCGTGGCATGGAGATCCATGGCAAGGACCCTCCTGACACCTGCTGTGGTAATAATGTCTGCCACGAGCTTGGCGGAAATAGGGACCCTTGGGGCTATCTTCCGATCCTGTCTGGCATAACCATAATATGGCAATACAGCTGTAATTCTCCGGGCGGACGCCCTTCTCAAGGCATCCACCATTATGAGAAGTTCCATCATATTGTTGTTTACAGGGGGGCAAGTGGGCTGGATCACATATACATCCGCCCCTCTCACATTTTCCCCTATCTCCACGTACACTTCACCATCACTGAAAGTTTGCACGGATGCCCTGCCAAGAGGCATGCTCAGGTAATCACATATTTCATGAGCCAGGGCAGGATTAGCATTTCCAGTAAAGATTATCATATTGTTTATTGTTATTGACATAGGCCAAACCATTTAGGGTTAGTGCCTAAAGTGAACTAAAGCGCGCACCACAACTTTAGGCACTTTAGTTCATTTTAGGCACTTCAGACTCAATTAACTTGTAATTCCCAATTCCCAATTCTTAACTCTTAATTCTTAACTCTTAATTCTTAATTACATCATGGCTGGGGTGGGAGGATTCGAACCTCCGAATGCGGGCTCCAAAAACCCGTGTCTTTCCACTTGACGACACCCCAACAGCCCTTTTTCAATTATAAACTCTCTACCAATAAAGTGCGAAGGCCCCTGTTGACTTCAAGACTAGAGGCTGCCCGATGAGCTGCTTCCTGAGACAAAAAAGCCCCGAGGACCGTCGATCCGCTCCCTGACATCAAGGCCGCTTCGGCTCCAAGTGCCATAAGCTCGTCCTTGATCCGGCCTATTTCGGGATATCCGGCTATAACCACCTTCTCCAGGTCATTCAACCACATGGCGGCTTGAATGACCTCACCGGCGTCAAAAATAGTGTCCTGATCCTGCCCTGTCAATACGTAATTTTCATAAGCCCATCGAGTACTTATGCTAAAACCGGGATAGACCAGCACATACCATCCGTGCGGGACATTAACGACCTCAAGCTCAGTGCCTGTCCCCCTTCCCACAGCCGCAGGCGCTTCAAGAAGAAAAAACGGAACATCAGCCCCGAGACTACAGCCAAGCAAATGGAGAGATGCCCCATTAAAAGGAAAGCCGGCCAACTCATTCAGACCTTTTAGCACAGATGCCGCATCACTGCTGCCGCCTCCCAGACCTCCACCTATGGGAATCCTCTTTTTTAAAAGGATTTTAACCACGAGATCCAGACCGGCTTTTTCCAGGAATAGCTCGGCTGCCTGGTATGCCAGGTTGTCCGGGCCCGAGATCAACTCACTGTCAGGACATTCTAAATAAATTCCCCTTTTTTTACCCTGTTCCACAGACAGCTCAATCTCGTCCCAAAGAGAAATCTTTTGGAACATTGTAAAAATAATGTGATATCCGTCTGGACGTCGCCCATTGATCAGCAGGAACAGATTTATTTTGGCAGGGGCCAAAAGGCTCAAGGAACTCATGCGATGGTTACGTTATTGATTATGGACCTTTTCCAAGATCAGGATGTAGCCTTAACATACCTCATTCGCAAATCGTAAAGTATGTGCTCCAAAAAGCCCTTTTCGTCCTCAGCTAGATTTCCAACCGTCTTTTCCTGAAGCATGGCCAAGGTATCTATAGCGTGTTGAGCAAGAGTGAAATCCTTCTTTATTTCGCCTGAGCCGAACTCCGGGATCTCACCCAGATGAACCAGGGCTGACGTATTAAGAGAGAACAAAAAAGTGGAAAAGTTCACATCAGGAAGTGGCACTGAATCAGGCTTTTTCGATTCAGTGGACTTGGAGTTACTCGAATCTTCCTGATCCGGGTCTTTCTCGGCACTGTGCCTCTTGTCCGTAACCTTGAGATCTTCCCCGTCACTGTGATTCATTGCTGCTTTCTCCTTAAATTCTGCGGTACTGATCGGACTTATTTAGAAGTTAGAACAAAAAATGATTTTGGGCAAGCCTTGTTTCCTTTTCTGAGGACCGTTAACGCCACCGGCCATCCGTGTAATCCGTGTCTAAAAAGGAAATTTCTATACTATGAACTTAGCCGCCTTCGGCAGGACTTCTCTGACAGGATGAACAAGATTTACATGATTTTCATTTATCCTGATTATCCTGTTGATCCTGTCAAAAAAAGGAAATTCCTATACTATCAAGTTGCTGACATTCTTTTCGTGTTCCCGGCATTTCGTGTTTTCGTGATAATTTTTTTCAAAATAAATATTTGGCTTGCTATTACTTATAAAGGTGCTTAGAATATAACATCAAGTAAGTCTCGCCGTAAATTGGCGGGAGGGTTTCTTTCTGTGGGGATTATCCGTTTGTTAAACGCTATCATCCTTCAGTTTGTAACGTTGAAATTTTTCGAAAGGAGGATGATATTATGACAAATGGAACTGTTAAGTGGTTTAATGACCGCAAAGGTTTTGGATTCATCGAACAGGAAAACGGACCGGATGTATTTGTGCATCATAGCGCAATCAATGCGACCGGTTTTAAATCCCTCAGTGAAGGTGCGCGCGTGGCCTTTGACATCGAGCAAGGGCCAAAAGGTCCGAATGCTGCCAATGTGACCGTTGTATAACTTGGTTTTTAAGGCAATTAAAGGCATTCCCCGTAAAACGGGGGATGCCTTTTTTAATGATCGCTTGCATCAAACCACAATTATACCGGCTGAGATTCTTTTCCCTATTTATCAGCGATCTTATCGATCCGGCAACCGACCAGAAAGGAAACGCCATGGCAAAATCTCATTACAGTTTCAAAAAACGTCAGAAAGAATTGGCCCAGAAAAAAAAGAAAGAGGAAAAAAGGCAACGCAAGCTGGAAAAAAAGGCAGTTGAAACCGATGAGACTGAAAAAGAC
>JAUWHV010000101.1 GCA_030605675.1 Deltaproteobacteria bacterium
AAGACTCTACAGACTTAACAATCATCATCCCAATGAATTCACCCAATCCCCCTTGTTGTCAACTTAAATTTTACCCCAACCCCACACAAACAACCCAATCCCTCAATCCCTCAATTCCTCAATCATCAATCATCAATCCCATGATGGTCCCTCCCAAGGTAGAAATTCAGCCATGAGGAGGTACTGTCAAGGGTCCAGTCTCGTGGAGGAATCCGGGGACCACCCAGTCTTTCCTGTTTACCAAGGCTCTGGAGTCGTTCATATACCTTTACGTAAAAGCACTTCTGTCTTCCAGGCCAGACCTCGCACCAGCCGTCTCTGCTACCTCCACAAGGGCCGTTCAGAAGGAACTTGGAGCACTGGGACTGGGGACATAGAAATCCCATTTCCCCCAAGGCACAGTCTCCGCAGCGCCGGCAGTCATAAAGCCACTCTTTTACCAGGTATTCAAAAGAGGTAAAATGCCTTTTTGAAGATGAACCATCAATCCATCCGGCCATCCTGCGCAGGGAATTGAAAAGAGGTTTTCCCGGTTCAAAGGCAAGTTCGTGGAAAAGGCGTCCGAGACTCAGGCCAAGTGAATCCCTTAAAGAAAGACTGACCTCTGACCCGGGGTTTGGTTCATCATGGTTAAGCCAGGTTTCAGGGTCTTCCTTAAAATACCAGAATTTCCACTCCTCCGGAAAAAGAAACTGGCATGTAAAGAGCTTCCAGCGCTCGCTTATATCATTGGCTCGCTCAATGACCCATTCAACATGAGAATATTTAAGGCCGGGGCCGCTGAGGTGTACCCCTTCGTAGCCAATACCCTTCAGTATTGACACCAACCGGGCTGCACGCTCCAGCCTGGGACCACCCTCCTGGTCATCCGACATGGACTCCTGTTCCATACGTTCAAGAAGCCTGTCCGGCAAAATACATCCTGGAATTTCTCCCCTGCACAGGGTCCTGGCCAATCCTGTCGTTGGTATGAATACTGTCCCTATAAGAGGTACCCTGAGGCCTTCCCTGTCCATAAACCGCCTGAGCTCATCGAATTTGCGTACGTCAAAACCCATTTGTGTTATTACAAAGCTTGCTCCGGCAGCCACCTTCCGCTTGAGCTTCAAATATTGGGGGATAAGCTCTGATTCCAGACGTTTAAAGGGGGACACGACACAGCCGGTATGGAAGCTCATGGGGGCCAACTTTATACCCCCAAATGGTGCCTTGGAATCAAGGACAAACCCCTGGTTCATATCGGAGATCATGCCCAAGACCTGGACTGAATCCAGGTCGAAGACAGGCTTGGCGTTTCCCATAAATCCGTATCTGGGATAGTCCCCGGTGAGCACCAATAGGTTTTTAAGACCGGACCGGTCAAGCACGAACAACTGGCTCTCCACGAGATTACGGTTTTTGTCCTTGCAGGAAAAGTGGATGATTGGATCGATCCCAAGACCCTTTATCTCAGAGCCAAGGGCCCTGGGTGTAAGCGCTGGGTGTCCTCCGGCGTTGTCTGTTATGGAGAGGGCGCTGATTAAGCCGCCGGCTGCTGCCTCTTTGGCAAACTGGAGGATTTCGTCAATGGCCTTGCCCTTTGAGGCCCTGGCGGGCACAAGCTCAAATGTAACTACAAAGTCGCGTTTTGCCCCTTTGACATCATATCCGGAATCCCTTTGGGCCAGACGCTCTTCCATGGCCTTTTGGAGCTTTGAGTGAAGAGAAACCGAGGATAATTTGGTGATTTGGTGATTTGGTGATTTGGTGATTTTTTTTATCCTCCGCGTAGTTTGCGTTTATCACCTATTCGTATGGTCACCCGCTGGTTGTCCAGATACTCAAGGAGCGGGATCATGTACTTTCTGGAAAGCCCTCCGGCAAGGTCCCGAAATTCGTTTATGCCAAGCTCGCCGTGCTCTTTGATGAAACAAATGACCATGTCCTTAATTTTATCCAGGGCGCTGTGGTGAAAATAAAGATCGTCCTTCAGGCGTATAAGAATCCCTTCTCTGACCATCAAATCAAATATATTGTCTGCCGCCTTCTCATGCCCTGCCACACGGCCAAGTGCATCTTCACGAAAGGGGGGCTGAAAACCAGCCTGTTTAAAGATAAGTTCAAGCTTGCTCCTGAGTTCTTTTTCTTCATCCCCAAGAATCACATGGTGGGTGGAGAGCCGGACAATATCCTTTTCCTGCGCAACCTTTCCTGACTTGACAAGATCAGAAAGGAGCATTTGAAACAACTTCTGATTTGGTGATTTGGTGATTTGGTGATTTGGTGATTGAAAGGCAGGTCGCGTAACTCCGGTTATGGGAAAGAGGCGGGACCTTAGCTCCTCTTTGGACAGACCCTGGACAAGAGGATTGTCGTTGTGAAAGGTTCCCAAGATGTCCAGAGCTTGCTCCTTTAGAGCCTCGTAAACTTTGCCGTGGACAAGTCTCTGCCCTTCCCCCTCAGAGCATACAATTTTTCTGGAACTCAGGAGGGGCTCAAGCTCCCGGGCAAGGCGTTTTCCATAGATGCTGCTACGCATCGCGAGCTCAGACCTTGAAAGCCCCCTCACGCCCGCACGTTCCAGATGATATCCAATGATGTCAGCCGGTCCGCCTTTGGCCAGGACATCCAGCTCTGTCCAGAGCGCGGGCCGGGTCCGCTTCCGTCTCCTGGGAACAGGGTGGAGAATCCTTCCACCACCTATGGTACGGATAGGTGAATAACTCCTGATAACATAGTAATCTCCTGAGAGGACTGCCACCGGCTCCTTCAGCATTATCTGGATATAGGCCTCTGAACCCGGAACAAGCTCATCTCCCTGGAGCAGGACCCTTCCGATAACCTCGGCTGTTCCCACGTGAAAGCGAACAGGACTCCTGTGCCGCAGGGGACGGCCTGCGCCGGCAAGATACAGAAAATTCAAGTCAACGAGGTAGCTCGCATGCAGGCTCCCTGGAGTGGCCATAACGTCTCCCCTGTTAACATCTTCTTTGTCAATACCCTGTAGATTGAGGGCCGTACGCATCCCCGGATGGGCCTCCCGGGCATCCTTTCCATGGATCTGAATACCCCGAATCCTGGTAGTCGTCCCTTTGGGATAGATAGATACCTCTTCTCCCAATCTGATCTGCCCTGAAATGGAAGTGCCGGTGACTACCGTGCCAAAGCCTTTTATGGTGAATACCCTGTCCACCGGAAGGCGATATGGACCGACCGGGGCCTTTGGCACCACTTCTGATACCATCTCCTCCAGGACACTGAGGAGTTCGTCAAGGCCGTCTCCTGTAACTGAGGAGACAGCCAGCACAGGAGCATCTTCCAGAAATGTGCCGGAGACAAAATCACTAACGTCCTCAGTGACCATTTCCAGCCATTCCTTTTCCACAAGGTCCTTCTTGGTCAGAACAACAAGTCCCTTCTTGACTCCAAGGAGACGGCATATCTCCAGGTGCTCTGTGGTCTGGGGCATTATCCCTTCGTCAGCAGCCACCACAAGGGCAACGAGGTCCATCCCCATGGCTCCGGCCACCATGTTTTTTACAAAACGTTCATGGCCAGGGACGTCTATTACTCCCACCTGCCGGCCTGAAGGGAGGGAAAGAAGGGCAAAACCCAGTTCAATAGTGATGCCCCGCTCTTTTTCCTCTTTCAGCCTGTCAGTATCTATTCCGGTAAGGGCCTTGACCAGGGCGGTTTTCCCGTGATCAATGTGGCCGGCAGTACCGAGAATGATGGTCTTGGTATCCATGAATCAGCTCACCTTGGCCCCTGATTCTGCCGGAGTGGCCACGGTGGTCAGATGAAGACCCTTATCGTCTTTGGCAACAAGCAACATCCCCTCGGATCGTACTCCCCTGATCTTTACCGGCTTGAGATTGGCAACCACAACTACCTGCCTGCCGATAAGATCTTCAGGTGAAAAGTGTTCCGCAATACCGGCAACGATCGTTCGTTCTTCCGGACAGTGGACGTTAAGCTTCATAAGCCTGTCTGCCTTGGGCACCCTCTCGGCAGCCGTTATTTTTGCCACCCTGAGGTCTATCTGTTGAAAATCTTCAAAGGAAACCTGTTTTCCAGCATTTTCAGACACAGTCTCTTTTTTGACCTCCTTCTTGTCCTTTGTCTTACCCGTTTCCAACCTGGGAAACAGGGACGGTATGCGTGAGGTCTTGGTCCCGGGAGTCAGTATTCCCCATCGCCGGGCCGCGTCAAGATTCAGGTCCTCCTGTGGATCAAGACCTATGGCCTCTTGCATTTTCCCGGCGGTTGACGGCATCACAGGGGCTACCAGGATTGAAATAATTCGAAGAGATTCAAGGAGTGTATAGAGAACATTCCTCAATTGGCCGGCTTTGGCCGGGTCCTTGGCCAAGACCCATGGGGCAGAGGTGTCAATCACTTTGTTGGCCTTATTTATTACTTCCCAGACTGCCTGCATGGCCCTGTGCATTGCAAAGGACTCCATGGTCTTTTCCCAGACAGGTACCAGCCTGAGCGCGGCCTCACGCAGTTCTTTCTCCACCCCCTCGGGGTCTTGAGGTGCCGGGACCTCTCCGTTGACATATTTCCGGACCATGGCCAGGGTGCGACTCACAAGATTTCCCAGGTCATTGGCAAGATCAGCGTTTATCCTCAGCAAAAAGGATTTTTCGCTGAATCCGGCATCCAGGCCAAAGACCATCTCCTGCATCAAACAGTATCTGGTTGCATCTACACCAAAGGACTCAACCAGGTCCCTCGGTCGTACTATGTTTCCAAGGCTCTTGGACATCTTCTGATCCCGGATTTGCCAGTAGCCGTGGACATGGAGACGCTTATAGGGCTTGAGTCCAATAGCCTTAAGCATGGTGGGCCAGTAAATGCCGTGTGGCTTCAGGATATCTTTGGCTATCACGTGCTCGGTCACCGGCCAGAACTTTGAAAAATTGGGGCCATCCGGATATCCCAACCCGGTCAGATAGTTGATCAGGGCATCAAACCAGACATAGGTTACAAATTTATCGTCAAAGGGAAGGGGTATGCCCCACGTGAGACGGCTGACGGGCCTTGAGATGCAGAGGTCATCCAGGGGATCCTTTAAAAAAGACAGCACTTCATTCCTGTAACGCTCAGGCGTGATGAACAGCGGGTGCTTCTTTATATGGTCTATCAGCCAGTCCTGGTAGCGGCTCATGAGGAAGAAATAGTTTTTTTCCTTCAGCCGTACCGGGACAGTACCATGGTCCGGGCACTTTCCGTCCTCAAGTTCCCGTTCCATATAAAAGCGTTCACACCCAAAGCAGTAAAGCCCCTCATATTCCCTGAAGACTATGTCCCCTCTGTCATAGACATCCTGCAGTATGCGCTGAACAGTTGCAACATGTTCCGGTTCCGTGGTGCGAATAAATCTGTCAGGCTCTATGTCCAGAAGGGGCCAGGACTCCCTGAACAAGGAGCTTATCCTGTCTGCATAGGTCTTTGGGTCTGTTCCCTGCTTCTCTGCTGCCTGAACAATCTTGTCCCCATGTTCATCTGTTCCGGTTAGAAAAAAAGTCTCCTCCCCGCGAAGTTTGTGGAACCGGTTCTGCACATCCGTAATTACAGTTGAATATGCATGTCCCAGATGAGGTTCTGCATTCACATAGTAAATGGGTGTTGTAATATAGAATCTATTTTTCATCTTCTCCCATTCAAAATTCGATGTTGGACGTTCGATGTTCGATGTTCTTTTTTTTCTTGAACCCTGAACGGTTACTTGTTTTTTTTGGCCTTGGATTGCGCGCGTCCTCCCTTATCATGCCTATTCTTTCCCTTTGTTTTTAAATTCTTCTCTTTAGTTCTATCCTTGGATCGGCTGGCATTATCTTTAGATGCAGTTGAATGCTCCTGCCTCTTTTTCTCCATCCCTGGTTTACTTCCGGATCGCTTTTGCTTTGGTGAATGGGTGATTGATTTAGCTGAAGATTTGGGCTTTTTCTTTTGCTGCAAACGATGTTGCTCAAACTCTGAAATTTTAAATTCTGATTGCGTATTATCAGGAAGAACCACTGTGACTGTCTGGCTCAGGATGTCTCGGCGTATTACTTTACCTCGTCCGGCAGGAGTATCACAAGGTTTTCCAAGGAGGGGCATGCCTTTGGCAAATTCCAGATATGTTCCGTACTCATAGGTAAGACAGCATAGCAATCTACCGCAAATTCCAGATATTTTGTTTGGATTCAAAGGGAGATTCTGGGTTTTGGCCATCTTTATGGATACAGGATCAAAACCCTGAAGAAAGCTGGCACAACAGAACTCCCGGCCACAAATTCCTACTCCTCCTATCATTTTGGTCTCGTGTCTTATGCCTATCTGACGCATTTCCACTCTTGTCCGCAGGGTCTTTACCAGGTCCTTTACCAATTCCCTGAAATCTACTCTGCCCTCTGCAGAATAGTAAAATACGACCTTGCTTCCATCGAAAAAGCTCTCCACCCTGACCAGCTTCATGGAAAGACCCAGGGCAAGAACACGCTCTGCGCAGATATCCCGGGCGTCCTTTTCCCGATCCAGATTCCGGTAGTAGAGCTCTATTTCATGAGTGCTGGCCAAGCGTTCCACCTTGGGAGGAAGGGCCTTCACAGGCATTTTGATCACTACAGGACGTCCGAGTACCCTGCCGACCTCGATTCCGTGTTCTTTGGGCACCACTACCCACTCTGCATCCATTACCGGAACATTACCCGCATTGTAGTGGGACGGAGGCCATTTTGGCCTGAAGCGGACCGCGATAAGTACTACGGATATTTCATCTTCGTCGTTGTTCGGTCCTTTGAGGTCTGATGTCGGGGCATCAGGTTTATTATTCTGTTCCTGATCGCTCTCCATTTCTATATTTCCTTCTTTCATAAATTTGCATAATAACAGATTCTTTTAAGAAAATCCCCTAACCCGGATAAAATTGAACAAAACCTAAATTGAGCGATTAGCCTTTAGCGATTAGCTATTAGTTTAATGATTATCGGTCTGCCGCCCTGACAAGCAGGATGTCTTGCTATTACAAAATTAGCTGTTAGCGGTTAATTTGCTGCCCCGCCCGCCTCGCCTGAGCTCGCGATGGCGGGCAGGTGTTTTTCAAATCGGTGGTTTTTAAAATGTTCATTATTAAAGTCAAATTTTAGTTGTGTTTTTAAAGTTCAGTTGTGAAAGCCCTTCTGCGCGTGAGCAATCGCCGTTCTGCAATACAAAACTGTTGGATTATGAGTGCTTGAACATTATGCTGATTATTAAGGGGGTGAAACATGGTGGCATTAGCTGAAAAAATTTATGAACAGGCTCTTGATCTTCCAATAGATGATCGCT
>JAUWHV010000085.1 GCA_030605675.1 Deltaproteobacteria bacterium
ATACAGTTACGAGGCCCGTAAACGAATAGCAGAGGCAAAGAACCGTCTGGCCCAGCATGAGGTTTTGGTGGCCCGATGGTATATTCGTACAGGGCAGGTGCCACAGGCTAAAAACCGCTTGGAGACTGCCGTGGACCTTTATCCGGATACTTCGGCAGGAGTGAAGGCTGCGCGTCTTCTAAAAAAGGAAAGGATATTCCAACAGACCTCCACTGCCGAGACAGACAAAGTGAAAGAATCAGAGGAATCCTGGTGGAGGCGTCTGATACCCTTTATCTGAACAGGTGGCAGGAAACGCGCCTGTTGTTTTCCAGACGCAAATCTTCAGGCTCTATCTTTCTACAAATATCCATGGCCTTGGGACAACGGTCCTGAAAGGCGCATCCTGAAGGAATAGAATCCAAGGCAGGGACATTCCCCGGAATGGAAGTGAGACGCTTGGCGTCTGCGGGAATACCGTATGGTACCGAATCCAGAAGACCCTGGGTGTATGGATGGAAAGGATTGTCGAAAAGATCACCCACGAGGGCCTCTTCAACTATTTTCCCTGCATACATTATGAGTACCCTGTGGGCTATCTGGGCTACTACTCCAAGGTTGTGGGTTATGAGCAGGAGGCTGAGATCATGCTGTTCCCTGAGCCTGTTCAGGAGTTCAAGAATTTGGGCCTGTATGGTTACATCCAGGGCAGTAGTGGGCTCATCTGCTATCAAAAGCTTTGGTTGGCATGCAAGGGACATGGCTATCATAGCCCTTTGACGCAGTCCACCTGAGAGCTGATGAGGGTACGTTATGATTCTCTCTTCCGGTGCCGGCATTCCCACCTGTTTTAAAAGTTCAATAGTCCGTTCTTGAACCTGTTTTTTTGGAAGTTTGACATGGGTTGTTATGGCTTCTGAAATCTGGTCTCCGATTGTGAAGACCGGATTGAGGGCAGTCATAGGCTCTTGAAAGATCATGGCCATTTCCTTTCCCCTGATGCTGCACAATTGACCAGGGGTAAGGTCCATGAGATCTGTGTCCTCAAATACTATTTTCCCCCTTCTTATGTTGAATGGAGGACTTGGAAGCAGGCCCGGAAGGGAAAGGGCTGTAACGCTTTTTCCACAACCGGATTCGCCCACAAGACAGACACTTTCCCCTTTTTTAACAGAAAAAGAAAGATCCCTTACTGGGAATACAGGCCCCTTATTGGTCCGGATCTCAATTTCAAGCCCTTTTACAGAAAGGAGGATATTATTGCTCACGATTTTTGATCACGGGACTTTATCCACCTTTTGTCCCTTAATCAGTTGAACATTGATTTCACGTCCTGCAGGCCTAAGCCGTACTATTACTTCAAAAAGGTCTGATATGTGACTGATTGGGGACGGGATGTCGTCAGGTTGCTCGATGTTGTTTTCTCTGTGAGTCATTAAAGTAAACCATGCAGGGAAACCATGTTCCTTGGCCAGTGCTTTGAGTTTGCTTAATGATGCCTGCTCAGTCTTGTCGAATGGCAATCCGTCTAACAGGACTATCTGTGGAAAGAATATGCCCTGCTCAGTGAGGTCGTTTAGACGTTCTTCAAGCCGCTTTACGCTGAAGTCCTCAATATTAAAGGTCATAATAAAACGGTGGGGAAGGATCATCTCCCACATCACATTGGTATTATTTAACTCGTATTGATCTGATATGCGGTGGAGGACTTCCTCGTACCAGAGACATACCTTTTTTATCGGTTGCCCCAGACATATATGAAGTACATTTTTTCCTCTGAGCAAGTTGTCCAGAGCCAGATGCATCAGGAAAGAAGTTTTGCCCTCTCCAGCCCTGGCAAGTATTGCGCCGAATTGTCCGTCCGCCAGGAGGTGGCCGGCATCTTCCTTGATAAATTTCAGCGGATTTTTAAGAATTAGATTGTTTTCTGACATATTAAAGACCTTCTTTTTTCCTTTTTAAAAACCATTTTACCGCTTTTTTCCCTCGGCCGCTTTTTTTATCAATTCGTCCGTTACGTTTTTGGGTGCCTGACGATAGGTGGAAAATTCCATGGTGAACTGGGCCTTCCCCTGGGTGCCTGAGCGTAGGATTGTGGAATAGCCGAACATCTCAGCAAGTGGGACCTCAGCCTCTATTACGCTTATATTTCCTTCATCCTGTGTACCCAGGATCATCCCTCTTCGCTGGTTAAGTGATCCCATTACAGCTCCCTGGAATTCAGTCGGAGTCTCCACTGCTACCTTCATTATAGGTTCCAGTATGACAGGCCTGGCTTTTCTGTAACCTTCCAGAAAGGCCAGGCGGGATGCTGCCCGAAAAGCCATGTCGGAAGAGTCCACAGGGTGGGATTGACCGTCGTTGATGACAATTTTTACTCCTGTAACAGGAAAGCCCAACAACTGTCCTTTCTCCATACTTTTCTTGAAACCTTTTTCGCAGGAAGAGATAAACTCCGTGGGGATGGCACCACCGACTATCCTGTTTTCAAAGACGAATTCGTCTTTAACAGGCTCCATGTAGCCGGCTACCCGTCCAAACTGACCCGCACCACCCGTCTGCTTTTTATGGGTATAATTGAACTCGGCTTGCCTGGTAATAGTCTCCCTGTATGCAACCTGGGGCATGCCCGTGGTAACATCTGCGCTGTATTCCCTGCGCATTCGCTCAACATATATCTCAAGGTGAAGCTCTCCCATGCCGGAGATGATGGTATCTCCGGTCTCATGGTTAACGTAAGCCCTGAACGTCGGGTCCTCTTTGGTAAATCTGGAAAGGGCCTTGGACATTTTGACCTGGGCCTTGTTGTCCATGGGGACAATTGCCAGTGAGATAACCGGCTCAGGTATGTACATGGAGGTCATGCTATATCTGATTTCAGGAGAGGTGAAGGTATCACCGGACGCACAGTCGACGCCAAAGAGGGCCCCAATATAGCCGGCAGGTATAGAACCTATTTCCTCCATCTGATCTGCATGCATATGTACGACCCTACCGATCCTGACTTTTTTACCGGTTCTGGAGTTAACTATAGTGTCTCCCTTGGAGAGGGTCCCCTGATACACCCTGATGTAAGTGAGCTGTCCGTAGCGTCCTTCTTCCAGTTTGAATGCAAGGGCTACAAGAGGTTTTGAAAAATCTGTTTCAAGTTTTTTTTCAGCTTCCTCATTTTCCATGTCCAGTGCGAAGTTTTCAATATCCATGGGTTGCGGCAGATAGTGAGTTACTGCATCAAGGAGAGGTTGGACCCCTTTATTTTTGTAGGCTGATCCAATAAATACAGGGGTGAGTCCGCGAGCAAGAGTCCCGTTTCTTATTGCGTCAATTAAGACGTCTGCTGTGACCTTTTCATCGAGCGCAGCCTCCATGAGTTCATCAGAGAACATTGAAGCAGCGTCAATAAGGCTCTCCCTGCGGGCTTCGGCCTCTGCGCGGAGCCCTTGAGGTATTTCTTCCAAACGTATCTGCTCGCCGCTTGGACCATCAAAGTACATGGCCTTCATGGAGATAAGATCCACAACTCCCTGAAAGTCCGATTCAAGGCCTATGGGTATTTGCATTGCAATTGCGTTGTGGTTCAGCTTTTCCCGGAGCTGCTCAATAACGCGGAACGGGTTGGCACCGCTACGATCGCACTTGTTTATAAAGGCAATGCACGGGACCTTGTATCTGGACATTTGCCTGTCAACTGTAATGGACTGAGACTGTACACCTCCAACAGAGCAAAGAACCAGTACGCCACCGTCCAGGACCCTGAGGGCCCTCTCCACTTCGATGGTGAAGTCAACGTGCCCAGGGGTGTCAATAATGTTTATCTCATAGCCCTTCCATTCGCAATAGGTAGCGGCGGAAGTGATGGTTATTCCCCGTTCTTTTTCGAGCTCCATGAAATCCATGGTAGCTCCGACGCCGTCCTTGCCTTTCACGTCGTGGATGGCGTGAATTCGTTGGGTATAAAAAAGAATTCTTTCGGTAAGAGTGGTCTTGCCTGCATCAATATGGGCACTAATGCCGATGTTTCTTACCTTTGCCGGATCTCTATTCATTGTCTATGTTGCCTCGGAAAAAATATTTAATACTGATATACTAATTTAATGCTGATATACTAATAATTGAGGAATTGCGAATTGAGGAATTGAAGGTACTTTTATAATCATAATCCCTCAATCCCTCAATCCCTCAATCCCTCAATCCCTCAACAATATGAGAGGCGCGGTTTTTAACTTTTTACATTAAGCTTGTCAAGAAAAAATAATTCTTATGCCTGCACCGGAAAACTTACCCCACCTCCTGTTCTTATAATGGATGATCCCGGAAACAGGTAGAAAAATTTCAAGCGGGACAGAATTCCGGATAAGTGTCTATAGTGGACCCCGAAAATGAGACAGTATGTTATGGAATTGAAATGGAAGTCAGGGAGCAGAACCCGTAAGGTAGTATCCTCTGGGATTTCCAGATCTTTTAAAAATCAACAAAGGAGTAAAAAAATGACCACTAATAAAAAAACGATTCTCTGCTTTGCATGTCTGGCTGTTCTCCTTTTCCTGGGGTGCTCCCGGGAACCTGCTGGGGTTGCTGAATTAAAACACTATCCTGTTGACAGCCTGGATAATCTCATAAATAAATCGGGAGTTGAGATAGATAGGGACATATCAAGCGATCAGAATGGTTCATTACGGATAACTACAAGCAAGCCGACAACAGTAAGACTTTATGAAACCGGAGACATTGATATTGAAAATGCACGTCTGATCTATCAAGCCAAACTTCGCACCAAGGATGTCGAGGGTCAGGTTTACCTCGAAATGTGGTGTAACTTCATGGGGAAAGGTGAATTCTTCTCTCGTGCCCTTCAATTTCCTTTATCAGGTAGTAATGAATGGACATCACAAGAAACACAATTTTTTCTTAAAAAAGGTGAAAATCCGGATAACGTAAAGCTAAACCTCGTTATCAATGGAAAAGGAACGGTCTGGATTGATGATGTTCGCTTGGTTAAAGGTTCTTTGAATTAACCGCCCACGGCGGGCAGGGCGGGCTTGTTCATCCTGTTTGAATAATGGGAATTTCTATACTATGTACTTATGGAAATGGTGAATAAAAAATTCCTGAAATCCGCTCCCTGGATCACTGAAAGGTGGCGTCAGCTTAGTAATAAATCCCTCATCCTCCGGAGGCGGTTTCATCTTGATGCATGGTTTCCCCATTTCCCACTTGCTATAGCTGTGGGGCTTGCAGGAAGCTTCGTCCTCCTGTGCGTTTACGAAAGTACATTTCAACTTGCTGTTAACATGGCCTCACTGGAGAAGATTTCCAAATCCATGGCATTTACAGCGCTGGGTAAATTTTCAGAAAGTGCCATAGGTATTATTCTTGTTATTATGTCCGTGGGGCTTTTGCGCCGCTCTCGTCTTGCCTGGTTGGTGACCCTGCTCTTAACCGGTGCTATCCTTTGTATTACCCTGTTTCGTCAGTATTCAGAGTATTTGATCTTATTCAGTGGTGCCTTGTTCGTGTCTCTTTTGCTAAGCAGTCGCCACTTCAACAAGACCAGTCTGGCCGCAGGCAGCCTTTTTGCTTTAAGTAGCATTCTACTTTTTCTTGCTTATGGAGTTTTTGGCAGCTATTTACTGGGAAACGATTTCAATCCCCATATCGAGAATTTATCTACTGCTCTTTATTTCACAGTGGTGACCATGTCTACCGTAGGATATGGGGAAATTACGCCAGGTACGGAAATGACCCGCCTGTATGTTGTTTCTCTGATTATCCTGGGAATCACGGTTTTCACTACCACAGCTACTACGGTCCTCGCGCCTATCGTCACCGGTCGCCTCCGTAAGTTCATAGAAACCAGAGGAAAGGGTATGGAACGTAATAATCACGTAATAATCGTAGGTAATACAACGCTTTCCAACAACACCTATCTTGAGTTGCAGCGACGAAGCATTCCCGTGGCTGTCATTGTCCCAAGGGATTCTGATCTGGAGGAATTGGCTGACGCAGACATAATAGAAGGTGACGCCAGCAGTGTTGAGGTCTTGCGCAAGGCCGGGGTGGAGAAGGCCCAGGCTGTACTCGCATTGGGTGATGACGATTCAGAAAACGCCTTTGTTGTACTGGCAGTCAAGGAGGTGGACGTCAAAGTCAAAACCATATGCGCAGTGAATGATGCAAAAAATATATCCAGAGTCCGGCGCGTACAGCCGGACATGCTTATTGCACCCCAGGTTTTAGGCGGTGAACTTCTGGCCCTTGCCCTCAGCGGGGAAACTCCTGATCCTGACGAACTCATGGGTCGCCTGTTCAGTTTCATGGAGAAGAGTTAAATATCGGGTAACTCTTCAGGTGGATAGACTGAAGGTAGAAGGCTGAAGTAACCGCCCGCCCTAGTTGAATAGAAAAACAAGGACATTCAACGGGGTAAACTTCGCTCAAGACGCAAAGGACGCAAAGAAATGACGAGGATCAAAAAAAGTCTTACCGCAGAGTTTAGAGGATTCATCTCTGCTCGATCGTTGCGAAATGGTTAAAATTCTTCAGTCTTCAGCCTTCAACCTGAATAGTTACAAATATCCTTTAAATTCCGGATGGGAGGGATAACTTGTGCAGCCCAAAATTATAGTTATTTTAGTGCTTGCTGCTTTATTATTGATTGTTTTGATCCAGAATACTCAGTCTGTCACCTTCCAAATACTGTTCTGGAAAATTCAGATGTCCCAGATTATCTTTACGCCCCTGATGGTAGCTCTTGGCTTTGTGATTGGTTTTATTTGTGGCAAGGTGAATAAATTCCGGCATAAGAAC
>JAUWHV010000060.1 GCA_030605675.1 Deltaproteobacteria bacterium
TTGTCAATCATTAAGGGAATATTTTATCTGGCGAGCACTCTGCCTGCTCACTATTATTACTCTACCGCACTTGGTGCGAATCATCAAACGGGCAGAACCGATTTTCGTTTGGGCCAACAGCCCCTGATAAATGCAATTGGATATTCGACGTGGATAATGGAATATTTTCTTCCGCCATCTTACCCTGAGTTATTGAGAAGTTACGATTTTTTTTTGCCTTCACACTGCTGAAGGTCTAATCTCTAGTATACTTTAAGAATTTCGAATTGTGGTTAATAGAATTTCGTGCTTAGAGAATTATCCCTGGACGAGTCGACAACAAGAAGGCTCTAGTAAAGAGGAGCAGCATCATGGGCAAACTGGGCAAAATACTTGTGACGTTTTTTGTGTTGATTGGTGTAGTGCTGGTTGGGCTGTCGCTTTTTGTACATTTCTATCTGACCGAAGACCGTGTAAAGGCCCTGGTAATTCCACAGGCGGAAAAGGCCCTGGGCAGAACTGTCCGGATCGGTGGAATCGACGTGGGCCTTTTCAGTGGCATCACTGTCAAAGACTTTACAGTGAAGGAAACGGACGGTCATACTGATTTTGTTAGTACAAAAGAATTTGTGCTGCGCTATGATCTCTTACCGCTGCTCCAGAAGAAGATAGTGGTGAGCAAAGTGCGCCTTGATGCCCCGTACGTACGAGTATTTCGCGACAAGGCTGGGCAATTTAATTTCGAGACGCTGGCAGTGTTAGCCGAGGCTGGGCTTGAAAAACCTGTACCCGAAGACACAGGAAAGCCTGCATCAGCCGCCCTTCCACTGGCCCTCACCGTGAATAAGGTAATTGTTGATAATGCGCAATTCGTTGTCCGCGATGCGCTCAAGGAGATCCCCGACACAGACGTAAAGGCCGACCTCAAGGTCTCTCTGGATCTCGGCCGTGATCTGGCATCGCTACGATATCAAGGGGATCTGCGTTTTGAGGCAGATGCCGAATATGGAGAGCTCAGGCCCCATGTTTCCGGAAAGAGCGATTTTGATCAGGACCGGCTGGGCTACACAGTGGACGTCAGCCTGGAAAAGGAGCAGGTCCGTCTCAGCGGAGAGGTGAAAAACTATGCAAAGGTGCCTGACATCCGGTTGGATGTGATAAGCGATACCATTGATATCGACCATCTCCTTGCCCTTGCAGCAGGTCTGCCTGTGGCATCTCAAAAAGTGGGAAAAGGGCCTTCTAAAGATAAAAAAACAATTTCCCCCACTGCCCCTGGAGCAGCTTTGCCTCCTGGTCTCAAGGCTGCAGGAGAGATCAAGATTGGTCAGACCCTGTACAAAGGGCTTGTAGTGAAGGACTTCTTGCTTGAATACGGCCTTGATAAAGGCATCTTAACGGTGAAAGATCTCTCTACCAAGGTGGCTGATGGACAGGTGTGCAGCAAAATAAAAGCGGACCTTAACAAACCCGGTCTGGCATACGACGGACAGTTGGATGTGGAGTCCGTTAAGGTAGAGCGGCTGCTGGCATGCCTGGCACCAGGGGTCAAGGACATGATCTCCGGTGTATTGAAGTCCCACTTAACCTTTTCCGGAGCCGGTACTGAATGGCCCAAGCTCCGCAACGCCCTCATTGTTGACGGCACATACGGCCTTTATGATGGGCGGGTAAGTGATACTCCGGTGACCGTGGCGGTAGCCAAACTCCTTGGGCTTGACGAACTTAACAACCTGTCTTTTGAAGACCTCGATGGTTCACTCCATATTATCAAGGGACAGGTGGCTCTCAAGACCCGGATGACCGGTAAGGATGTCAATGCTCAAGCCAAAGGGACCGTTGGCTTTGACGGCAAGCTGGATCTACCGGTCAGCTTGCGTTTTTCTCCGGAATTGAGTGAAAAGCTCAAAAAGCGTGCTTCAGTGGCCAAATACCTTGTGGGCGAAACGGGTGAGGCAGAGATCCGCCTCAAACTTGCCGGCACTGTGACACGTCCGTATCCCACACTGGATACGGCAGGGGTGCAGGAACAGGTAAAAGAGACGGTTCGTAAAAAGGCCGTAGAGGAACTCGGAAAGGCCCTTTCAGGGGAAAAGAAGGCCAAGGACAAAGACAAGGATTCCAAAACGGATACAGCAAATGAATTAATAAAGGGCATCTTTGGACAATGAAACCCCCTGTTACCCGGGATTCCTATATAATAACATACTGCAGTTGGTGATCCGGAAACGATATGCATTCCAAATCGGTTTAGAGGTATCTTCCAGGATATGTGGCAGGTTTTTCTACAGTTCTTAATTCTTATTACTGCTATTTATGTCGGCCTTGCCACTTTTCTATTTTTTGCCCAATCACGCCTTATCTATTTTCCCACCAGTGAGATAGTCGCCACACCGGATCAAATCGGTTTATCGTACAAATCCGTTTCCTTTAAAGCCCCGGATGGAATCAAGCTTTCAGGCTGGTTCATCCCGGCTGACTCGCCAAGAGGTGTGGTCATATTTTGCCATGGTAACGCAGGCAATATTTCCCACCGTCTTGAGACTATTGAGATCTTCCATCGCCTTCGACTCAGCACCTTTATCTTTGACTATCGGGGTTATGGAGCAAGTGAAGGCACTCCCTCAGAAGAGGGTAGTTATCTCGATGTGAAAGGGGCCTGGAACTACTTGATTGAGAATGAGGAATTAGCTCCGTCTGATATTATCCTTTTTGGTCGATCCCTTGGAGGCGCCGTGGCCGCATGGTTAGCCGGGCAACATACGCCCAAAGCCATTATCATAGAGTCTACTTTTACTTCAGCTCCGGATTTGGCTGGAGAGCTATATTTCTATTTGCCTGTAAAATTGCTTTGTAGATACAAGTACAATGCCTTGGCTGCCATCAGGGAAATACAATGTCCGGTTCTCATAGTCCATAGTCAAGAAGACGAGATCGTTCCTTTCAGGCATGGGCGCAAGCTTTTCGATGCGGCTAACGAGCCCAGGGTCTTTCTTGAAATTTCAGGAAGTCACAATGAAGGATTTATCACTTCGAGAAATGTTTACCTGAACGGGCTCAAGGCCTTTCTTGATCAGGTTGATAGGAACACATTTTAATTGTTTGCGGAATCAATAATGAGACGGATGCTTCCCTGGTTACTCCTTGCGTGTTTAGTGGTTTCGGGATGCGCTGGTAACAACGTACGCCGGATGGAAGTCACCGCATACTGCGGATGTGGGCAATGTTGCGGCTGGGAACGTGGAAGATGGATGTATTTGAAGCTGAATTTCTGGAACCGCTACGTAAGTTCAGGAAAGCGCAAAGGCCAACCTTACTCCGGGCGTACTGCTGGTGGTACAAAACCCCATGAGCCACATCCAGGGCTCATTTCAATGGACAGTATTGTGCATCCCTGGATGATCCCCATTCGACTGATCTTTTTCCCATGGCTCCTCATGCCACGGGATGGCACCATTGCGGCTGACACCAAATTTTACAATTTTGGTATCCGGATGTATATTCCCGGTTACGGATGGGGCGTTGTGGAAGATAGAGGATCTGCCATTAAAGGACCTGATCACATTGATGTTTACTTCAGCTCTCACCAGAAGGCCCTTGCCTGGGGCAGGAAAAGAGTGGATGTACGCATGGAAAGATAAAAATATTGATGAAAAAGATATCCATTACAAATAAAAAATCGCTCCAAGATTCTGATCTATACTATGTGGGTATTGATGCCGGGTCTGTCAGCCTGAATTGTATCGTCATCAACGATAAGAAGGAGATTGTATACGAATTTCCCTACGAGCGTCACATTGGCAAAGTGGAGAAGAGGGTTTTGTCCCTTATTCAGTGCCTGCATGAAAAATTCGGGCAAGAGAGAATCCGGTCCATTTCCTTTACCGGGAACCATGGAAAAAAGCTTAGTGAGGAATTGGGAACCTTTTATGAGTTCGAGACCATCAGCCAGGTCCTGGGCGCCATCTTTTTGAGGCCGGACGTTAAATCAATCATCAGTATGGGGGGGCAGGAGACGGCCCTTTTACAGATCAATCATTACGATGGCGGCTGGGAATTGGAATACTTTAATACCAATGGTCCCTGCGCATCCGGTACAGGGTCCTTCATCGATCAGCAGGCCCAGAGATTGGCCACCACCATGTACACCAGAGAAAGGGATATTCTCCCGGATGAAATCGACAAGATATTGGCTGACTTTATCAAACTCGGTCTGAAGAGCCAGAGGCCCGCGGATGTGGCCTGCCGTTGCACTGTATTTACAAAGTCTGACATGATTCACCTTCAGAATAAGGGAGAGAAGCTGGAGGATATTATTTACGGCGTGCACGTTGGAAACGCCAGAAACTACATGAGCACCATCGTTTCCAATCGAATACTTGAAGAACCGATTCTTTTTATCGGCGGCCTCTCATTGAACGATCTCCAGGTCAAGGCCTTTAAGAGCTATTTCCCGGGGTTGATCGTACCTCCCTATAATACTTCCATAGGCGCCCTGGGAGTCGCATTGGGGGCTCTGGAATCGAACAGGGAAGACCGGGTGGATCTTGATGTGCTAAACGCGGGATTTGAGAACAGGGTGTCGGTGCCGGTAGCGCCCAGATTGGCATTGAGACAGACGGTCTTTCCGAAGACGAACAAGATTCAAAGAAAGTCCTTGCGAAAAAAGACAAGGGTGTACCTCGGTATGGATGTAGGATCCACGACTACCAAATACGCCCTCATCAACGAAAACCGCGAGATAATTCACAAGACCTATGTGCCTACTCAGGGCAAGCCCATAGAGGTCACTCAGAGGCTTCTTACGTTTATACGCGACGATATAGGGAAAAGGATTGAAATCGTGGGCACGGCCACAACCGGGTCGGGCAGAAACGTGGTAGGAGATTTTCTCAATGCAGACCTGATCATCGATGAGATAACAGCCCACGCAAGGGGTGCAGTGGAGATATGCCCTGATGTGGACACTATCTTTGAGATCGGGGGACAGGATTCCAAATACATCTCTATTGCCAATACCTATCCCCTTGATTTTGACATGAATAAGGTGTGCGCTGCTGGTACGGGTAGTTTTCTGCATGAGCTAGCCAATAAATACGGTATCAATATTGTAGGCGAGTTCCAGGAGATTGCGCTTTCATCAGAGAAGCCCGTCAAGCTGGCTGAGAGATGTACAGTATTCATGGAATCAGACCTCGTGTCTTATCACCAGAAGGGCGTAAAGAAAAAAGATCTGATAGCCGGATTGTGTTATGCCATTGTCCATAACTATCTGAACCGGGTAGTTGGAAAGCGAAAGACAGGACAAAGGGTTATGTTCTTAGGTGGTCCTTCTTTAAATAAGGGGGTTGTTGCCGCCTTTGAAAATGTCCTTGGACGTGGTCTCCTGGTCCCCAGACACAGAGAGGTCCTGGGGGCCTATGGCGCTGCTATAAGTGTGCAGGAGAAAATGCGCCTTGAGGAAAAAAACAAGAGCACCTTCAGAGGTCTGGACAGCGCCATAAAAGACCGAATGAAGTATGCTGAAAAAATATGCCGTGCAGACCCTCACTGCCACAACAAATGCAAACTGAAGATTTATGATTTTGACGGTCGTCGTAGTATCTGGGGCGGGGAGTGCGGCCGCTATGAATTGACAAGAAGCATGGGGCCCAGGAAAGAGAACTTCTTTGAATTGAGACAGGAGGTTTGGCAGGCACACATGGCCGGGGTTTACACTGAATTGCAGGGTGAACCCCTGATTGAGAAAGACAATCGACCAACAGTAGGTATGCAAAGGGCTCTTTATGGCCACCAGTTGGGTATTATGTGGGCCCATTTCTTTGACCGGCTCGGATTCCGGCTTGTGCTCACCCCACCCACCAACGCGCATATCTCCAAGACCGGAATAGAGACAATGGTGGCCGA
>JAUWHV010000159.1 GCA_030605675.1 Deltaproteobacteria bacterium
ATAGAACTTGAACATGTTCTACCTTTTCTGGACGACCCTGCCATGGAGGTTAAGAGGACAGCCATAAGTATTGTTCAAAGTTATAAGAAGTAAAGGTTGAAGGTAGAAGGCTGAAGGCTGAAGGCTTTTAGGGATCATGATTACTTAGGACCCGTAAAGGAATAACTCCTCCCTAAATCTGAGCGCGAATTCCAATGACTTATTCTTTTACGGGTCCTTAGGTTGAGATAGGGATTTCGTGTATCCAAAGGATCGTTGTTTTTCAGAAATCTGGGGGGTTGACCTTTCTATGACAGGGCATATAAGGTGAATAGGCTGGAAGGCTTTTAAGGACCTTCAGTCTTTAACCTTCAGCCTTCAGCCTTCAGCCTTCAGCCTTCTACCTTCTACCTATCCACCTAAGAAGCAAGGGGAATCTCAGGCATATAATCTTCAACAGCAGGGAATGCTCGAAGGTCCTTGGCAAGGGCCGCCTTTAAGAAATTGTTTACCCACCAAAAAATGTCTCTATGATGCACTACCTCCCTGAGCCTATGCATCCTGTCATGCCTTTCCTCTTGATCCATGTGAAAGGCCTGATGAATGGCATTGGACATCCCTTCGACATCGTAGGGATTAACCATGATAGCCCCTCTGTGCAACTGGGCTGCAGCACCTGCAAACTCACTGAGAATCAGCACACCATTTTCTTCCAGGTTGCAGGCACAGTACTCTTTTGCGACCAGGTTCATCCCGTCTTTCAGGGGAGTAATTATGGCGATTTCAGCCAAACGATAGTAGGCCAAAAGCTCAGAGCGGTCCAGGCTTCTGTAGAGATAGTGTATCGGCACCCAGCCTGATCGGGTAAACTGTCCATTTATTTCACCAACAAGACGGTATAGCTCTGCCCTAAGCATCTGGTATTCAGGGACCTCCTCCCTGCTGGGGACTACGACCTGAACCAGGGTGATCTTCCCCTGAAGTTCAGGAAAACGGGAAAGCGCGTCTTTAAAGGCTTCAAGCCTCTCCGGTATACCCTTGGTATAATCAAGGCGATCCACACCCAGTATTACCTGCCGATCCGGCAAAGCCTCGTGGAGGTACCAGGCCAGATCGGCCACCTCTTTAGATTCTGCATCCCGGGCAAAAGCATCGTAATCAATACTGATAGGAAAGGCGCCTACCCTGACCCGCTTATCTCCAACAATAACAGTAACAACAGGTCCCCTTCCTGAAATCCTGATACCTGAGCTGATATGACGAAGGCATTGGATAAAATTCTTGCGGTCCCTCATGGTCTGAAAACCAACCAGTTCATATTCAAGGAGTGCCCTGAGGATCTGAGCCCTCCATGGTAATTTCATGAATATGTCCGCAGGCGGAAAGGGAATGTGGAGAAAAAACCCTGTGTTCCTTTCTATTCCAAGCTCCTTAAGGGACTGGGCCATATGCATGAGATGGTAGTCATGGACCCATATATAATCGGTCTCACCGCTGTGCTTTGTTGTAATCTCAGCGAATTTGCGGTTGACGTTGAGATACTGCTGCCAATACCTGGGCTTAAAATTACAGCGAGTCTGTAAATCATGAAACAGGGGCCAGATAACCTCATTGGAGAAACCATAGTAGTAGTCGCCGACATCATCGGCTGAGAGCGGTACTGGATAAAGCCTATATCCAGCCTCACGAGACGCTGGTTCCATAAGCCCGGCAAGATCTTCGTCATTGGTGCCTCCGGACCAACCAATCCAGATCCCTCCCCGGTTCCTGAAGACCGGAGCAAGGGCTGTAACCAAGCCACCTGCACCACGCTTTATCTCCCAACCGTCCGGCCCATGAACCAGACGAATCGGCAAACGGTTTGAAACTGCTACTATCCTGGTACCTGGCTCTTCCACACATCCCCTCCTTTCCTTGTCTGAAAAATGGAAATTCCCATTTTATCCAATTAACTGGAATTATGATTAAGAGTGACTTGCAACTAATGAATATATGTAACCAAAATCATAGTCCGGTAATGCTACATACCCGTGCCCATTCTGAAAGAAATTGCAGGAGTTCCTCTGGAGGTTTTATCCAAAGGTCCGCTTCCGTAGTCCTTAACTCGGACCTGACCAAGACCCCGATACCCCTGCCCTTTATGGCGCGAAAGGCGTCCTCATCAGTTCTATCATCCCCTAGATATGCAGCAACCATATCTGACCCTGATTCCTGAAAAATGGTCTCAACCGCTTGGCCCTTGTGACATCCCGCGGCCCTGAGCTCAAGCCCGCCGTCAAAGCTATGGAGACCAAGACCGTGCCCTTGTTCCAAAGAAGACAAAGCGCCACGGACCTGTGTCAAGATCTCCTCTGCCTTCTCTGGTGCTAGACCCCGCACATGGAATGCAATGCAACCGGGCTTTAACTCACAATAGGGCTCCAGGCCTGATGCTCCGGCCCAATCAAGGACCTCTTTCAAAACCTTATCCGCTTTAGCCCCAACAGGCCGAACCTGGTATTCACCGTCTGCATAAAGCCTTTCCCTGCCGTGTGACCCCCATATCTCAGGAGTGACTTGCAGTCCCAGCAGGGGCAGGAGGTCTTCAACGCTCCTTCCGCTTATTACAACGACCCTGTAACCACCAGTAGCTATTATTTTTTCAAGGATCTTCCTTACCCCAAAATACGGCACCGCCTTATCCCGCTCCACTCTGAAGGGGGCAAGGGTGCCATCATAGTCAAGGAGTAAGGCCCTGTTTTTACTTCTCGTCAATAAAT
>JAUWHV010000035.1 GCA_030605675.1 Deltaproteobacteria bacterium
AAACTATTATCTCCCTCAAAAACAAGCCTGGTATAATTTTGATGATCAAATGAACGTACATTGATAGAAAGGGGGAATAGGCAATCTCCAATCAAGATAAAAAGTATAAAAAAAATTAATCTATTTCTCATAAACACAAGCATATTTTATGGAGGCGGCGGGAATCGAACCCGCGTCCAATAATGATTCAATTAAAACCTCTACAAGCTTAGTTTGTTTTTTATTAAATCTGCAGTGTAAAAAAACAAACAAAACCATCTGCAAATTGCCCTTCTAAAGTGTCATGTCTGAGAAACAAAGGGCAAATCTCTCAGACAATATCCTGCTAAATGACGCCCTTAATTTCCCCGCAGGAAAAAGAAATCAGAACGGCAACATTCATTTATGCTGCAAGTGCAAAATCGTCTGCATTTCATTGTTTGAGCATTTTTTTGAGTTACTCAGCTCAGCTTGCAATTTTAACTCCATCAATACTGTCGAACCCATTTCGCCCCCAAAAGGCGTAATGGCGGGGCCGACGAGACTCGAACTCGCGACCTCTGGCGTGACAGGCCAGCGTTCTAACCAACTGAACTACGACCCCATATCTGATGTCTTTTCTCAAAGCGTGGTAGGCGGAACAGGGTTTGAACCTGTGACCCCCGGCTTGTAAGGCCGATGCTCTCCCGCTGAGCTACCCGCCCGCAAAGTTGCGGATATTCTGTAACATTTGATTTAATAGGTGTCAAGCTAACAACTTCCGCACCATCACTAGTGAACAAGATCACCTATACGTCCGAACCTTGGCCAGAATTTATCCGAATTCCAACTCCAATAAATAGTGAATGCCTCACCTTTCACGTCCTTGAGGGGTACAAATCCCCAGAATCTGCTATCATAACTTTGATCCCTGTTATCGCCCATTACAAAAATCATGTCCTTCGGAACAGTCACAGGTCCCATGTTATCCCTTGGTTGAACTGATCCCGGCAATATCCGGGGGTCTGTGTGCTGCATCCCTTGTGGATCAGAAAATAGCTTTCCGTTCAAATATACATTCTTGTTTATTATCTGGACCGTGTCGCCCTCTATACCAATCACACGTTTTATGAAATCCTTTTTCCTGTCCACTGGATAAATAAAGACCGCCACATCTCCGCGCTCAGGTTTTTTGACCGGGATCCAGAGCTCCCTGGTAAAGGGATTCCTGACACCATATATGAATTTGTTTACCAGTATATGATCACCTATAAGAAGCGTACTCTTCATTGAACCAGAGGGGATCTTAAAGGCCTGGGCTACAAAGGTCCTGATAAATAGAGCCAAAACCAGGGCAATAAGAATCGCCTGTAGATATTCCCATGCTACTGACTGCCAGGAACGCTTATTAGACTGTTTTTTTACTGAAAAAGTGGGCTTGTTCATGGTGTGCAGATAATAGCTCCATAGATCCGCGACTGCAAGTTGTCTCTCTGCGGTAAATTGTTTTTTTCTTCCCTTACGCCTTCAACACGCTCAGAAAAGCCTCTTGAGGTATTTCTACATGCCCGATGTGCTTCATTTTCTTTTTTCCTTCTTTTTGCTTTTCCAGCAACTTGCGCTTACGAGTGATATCACCCCCATAGCATTTGGCTATAACGTCTTTTCTGAATGGAGCAACACGTTCTTTGGCAATAATATTGCTTCCAATGGCTGCCTGGATCACGACTTCAAACATCTGTCTGGGTATTACCTTGCGCAAGCGGCTCACAAGTTCCCGGCCTCTGTAATAGGCCTTGTCTTTGTGCACTATGACCGAAAGGGCGTCCACCGGTTGTTTATTGATAAGGATGTCCAGCTTGACCAATCTGGCTGGTCTATGTTCAAGGAAGTCATAATCAATAGAAGCATAACCTCTGCTTATCGACTTTAGCTGATCGTAAAAATCCAGAACAATTTCATTGAATGGGAGTTCGTATTTTAGCAGCACCCTGTTCTCCGTAAGGTAGCGCATATCTATCTGTTGTCCCCTTTTTTTATCGCACAACTGCATAACAGGGCCGATATATTCCTTGGGGACATAGATTTCCATTCGGACAAAAGGCTCTGCTATTTGCTCTATTTGATCCGCTGACGTCATCTGGGCAGGATTGTGTACATGGACGATTTCCCCGCTGATAAGTTTGATTTGATAAGATACTGACGGGGCCGTACTTATGAGGGACAGCGTATACTCCCGCTCAAGACGCTCCTGCACGATTTCCATGTGAAGAAGCCCCAGGAAGCCGCACCTGAATCCGAATCCTAAGGCTGCAGAGCTTTCAGGCTCATAAGAAAATGCCGGGTCGTTCAACCATAGCTTTTCAACAGCCTCTTTCAACTGATCGTACTGGGCCGGATCTACTGGATAAAGACCGCAAAATACCACTGGCTTTACCGGCTCAAAGCCGGGCAAGCGGCTTTCGGCAGGACGTCTTTCCTCTGTAATGGTGTCGCCTATCCGTGTATCACGCACGGCCTTTATGCCGGCAGTAAAAAATCCCACTTCTCCAACAGTCAGTTGATCCGTATCTACAGGATTGGGGGAAAAAATGCCTGTCCTGTCCACTTCATAGGTCTGATTCGTAGACATCATGCGTATCTGCATACCAGGTCTCAGTGAACCATCTACAACCCTGATCAATACAACTGTCCCTTGATACGAATCGAACCATGAATCAAAAACAAGTGCCCTAAGTGGTTGACCAGGATCTCCTGCAGGGGCTGGAATCCGGTGTATTACTGCTTCCAGGATCTCTTTTGTACCCAGACCCTCTTTTGCACTTGCCAGTATAGCCCCGGAGGTATCGAGCCCTATGATGTCCTCTATTTCTTGTGTAACCCTTTCAGGATCTGCACTGGGTAAGTCAATTTTGTTCAGCACCAGTATGATCTCAAGGTCATTTTCCAGTGCCAGGTAGACATTGGCCAGGGTCTGGGCCTCCACACCCTGGGTGGCATCAACCACAAGGAGGGCCCCTTCACAGGCTGCAAGGCTCCTGGAGACTTCATAAGAAAAATCCACGTGGCCAGGTGTATCAATCAGGTTAAGCACATAGGTCTCTTTATCTTCAGACCGATATTTAAGTCTCACCGTCTGGGCCTTGATAGTGATCCCTCGCTCCCTTTCCAGGTCCATCTGGTCAAGAAATTGCTGTTTCATTTCCCTGGCGGATACAGTACCGGTAAATTCAAGAATACGATCAGCAAGCGTAGACTTGCCGTGATCAATATGGGCAATTATCGAAAAATTACGAATTTTCTTCGAATCGGTCATAACCATCTATTATTTTTCTCTTAATTTCCTTTGCGCCTTTGCGTGAGATTCTTTTAAAAAATTTAAACCTAAAAATGAAAAATGCCCAATATTTAACTTTTTTTGTGCAAAGTTAAGAAAAAAGAAAAACTTGCCGAAGTAATAAATAGACAAAAAAATAAACCATATCTCAGCTTTGCCGGTGAACCGATAATGGAGGAAAATGAAATTCCCTTCTCTGCCAAAAAAATGGGGACAGCGTCAACGCCCTACATTGGGGTTGGATATAGGTTCACACAGCATAAAGATTGTTGAACTATCCAGCAACGGCACAAACCATGCTATCAGGTGCATTGGCCGTGCCCTGGTGCCACCCCGGGCCATAGTGGATGGTTCAATAAAAGAGCCTGATCAAGTTGCAGAGATACTAAGGGCACTTCTAGACAATCTCCGGCCCAAAATTAAATACGCGGCCACATCTATCGCTGGCTATTCCGTCATTGTCAAGAAAATAATCGTTCCATATCATGACGAAGGCGAGATAGAGCGCAATTTGACTTTCGAAGCAGAAAAATACGTACCGTTTGAAATAGAAGAAGTTTATGTAGATTTTCATGCGCTGGATGGGGAACGCGAAAAAAGCAGTGGGACAGAGATTTTCCTTGTTGCTGCCAAAAGAGAGGTTGTTGATGAATACGCCGCCCTTATTCAAGAAGTCGGTTTGTCCCCGGCAGTAGTGGATGTGGATGCATTTGCCCTTGGAAATGCCTTTGAAGGTGCTTTTGGCCTTTTAAGTGAACCTATAGTCTTGGTGGACATAGGGGCACAAAAGACAAACATCAACATAATTCTACAAGGCACATCTCTTTTTGCAAGAGACATGGCATTTGGAGGAACTCAGCTTACAGAGGCTATTCAGGAAGCTACAGGGCTGGAATATGTAGATGCGGAAAGGATAAAAATCGCCGGATCTGAAGACATGGCAATCATGAAAGAAGTGACCTCTGTGTGCAATGAGTTATGTGGTGTTTGGGCATCAGAACTGAAAAAGGCAATAGATTTCTATAGGGCGAACTCAAGCACAGAAGAATATCCCACACAACTTTACATCAGTGGGGGTTCTGCCTTTTTAAAAGGGCTTGACATGCTTTGTGACGACATAATAGGCCTGCCGGTGAAGATATTAAATCCCTTGCATGGTTTTACTGTCGATCATGGCATAGAGCCTGAGTATATTTCCTCTGTCGCTCCACAAATGGCAATAGCCACCGGACTTGCGCTAAGGACTTTGACAAAATGATTCAAATAAACCTCCTCCCGGTTCGAGAGTGGCGTAAAAAGGAGGCCGTTCGCCAGCAGATTTCAATCTTTGCCCTGTCTCTAATCCTCTTGATGTGTGGTTTGTTGGCTGCAGGATTAACAATCCAAGGAAAGGTAAGGGCTCAAAGGCAAGATCTGGCATCATTAGAAGAAAAAAAAGCAAAATTTGCTTATGTAAACAAAAAGATAGAAAGAGTAAATAAAAAACGAAAACAAGTCGAAGACAAATTTAAGGCCATAGAAAAACTTCAAGAAGGTCGTACAACAACGGTTAAAGTTCTGGATGAAATTGTAAGTTCAATACCTATTGATCGTTTATGGCTCACTAAATTAAGCCTTAAGGGAAATAATGTGCAACTTGGTGGAGTCGCCCTGGACAATCACACGGTAGCTCTTTTTATGCGACGCCTGGAAACATCACCAATGTGCAAATCAGTAAACTTGATAAATACCAGGCAGAAGTCAATCCAGGGACATGCTCTTATGGAGTTTGGGCTTCAACTGAATATTCAAACTCAACAAAAAAAACGACAATGACAATAAGTTTACAAAGAGAGCTAAGAAGTCGTGAAATTTAACAAACCAAGCTGGAAGATACCTCCCGGACTTTTTCAAACTGTCTATTCCCTTCCTGTTTGGCAGAAGGCCGGCATATGGTTGCTCGTTATAATTATTCCTATGGCCCTGTTCTGGTTTTTTTTCCTATCCGTTCGTTTAGAAGAAATAAAAACCATGTCTGAGAAAATCCCGAAACTGAAGCAAGAACTGGTCAAGCTGGAAGCTAAGTCCAAACAGATTCCTCAATTGGAAGAAGAATTGAATATCATGACGGGAATTTTACAGAAGGCATTGAAGCTACTGCCGGAAAAAGAAGACATACCGACATTTTTGCCTGAGATTTCTTCACTTGGTAATGAGGCCGGACTGGATTTTTTATCCTTTAAACCACAAAAGGAACAGCCAAAGGCCTTTTACGCCGCTATTCCCATTAACATGGAATTCAACGGACCATTTCATAACACCGTCGATTTCTTTGATAATATCAGTCGCATGGCTCGCATCGTGCACATAAAATCGGTCTCAATGGGAAAGGCCAAGAAAACCACGAAGGTCTGGAGTCAGAAGGGATCTGCAAGTGAACAAATCGAACCTACAGACGAAGTAACACCAATAAAAGGGGGCGGAGAGGGTCCTGCTGAAGGCCAAGAGGTCAGGCGAGGCAGTACCTGGACAATAAATACTCGTTGTGAGGCCGTAACCTATCGTTTTCTCAGCCCGGAAGAACAACAGGCCAGAAAGACAAAGAAAAAGAGAAAGTAAGTACTTAGGTGGAAGGCTGAAGGTGGAAGGTAGAAGGTTATTAGATCACTTCAGCCTTCAGCCTTCAGCCTAAAAAAAACGACATGAGCATGCAGGCCATAACAAAAATCTATTATAGGGAGTTTATTATTTATACGACTCTGCTTATCACTATTTCTTTATGTGGCCTTTGTTGTCTGTCCGGATGTAAAGATAAAACGACCGTAACTCCTGTAGCAACTTCCATCACAAAAAAATCGAACGCAATTAATTCAAAAAAAGTAAAGGGTTTTCAGGTTAGACTGGAACGTCTCTTAGAGCCTGTTGCTTATTATTACAGCTCGGATGGAAAACCCGATCCATTTCAGCCGTTTTTAAAAACAGCACCGAAAGTTTCCAGGCGGACAGCAAAAAAACAACGCCTGAAAAAAGAAGTTAGGAGACCGGAAATTTGCGCTACGCCATTGGAGTGTATGGACGTCGGCCAGCTAACACTCGTAGGCATTATTGCCAATGATAAAGGTAACAGGATTGCCATGGCCCAGGACGCTGCCGGGATCGGGTACTTTTTGCAGCCTGGGCTGCGGGTTGGCTATCGGAACGGCAGGGTTAAAGAGATCCTTCCGGACAGAGTAATCGTAGAAGAAGAACTCGAAAACATTCGCGGCGAGCTGACTTTGCAGAAGAGGGTGCTGTTACTGCATCCGGAGGGAAAATAATGGGTTGCAAAAGGAAAATCTCATGCCTTTTGATTGTCTTTTTGGTCGGGGTGTTCTGGTGGATGCCGGGCAACAGGCCTGCAATGGGCAATGAACCAAGCCAGAGCGAAACAGAGCAGGACGACATATCCCACTGGATAGATGAACTTGAATCCCGCCTTCCCGACTCTGAAAATAATACAGAACCAGATGAAACAAAAGATGTTACTGCATCAAGAATTAGTGAGACTTATGGTAATATTTCGGCAACAAAATTGGTGGGTGACGCTGCCAAAGATAAAATTAGTGTGGATCTCTTCAAGGTGGATCTCCACAATGTATTTCGTTTGCTGGGTCAGGTCAGCGGTAAAAATATTGTAGTAGATGAGTCGGTAAAAGGCACCATTACGCTGGCCCTGGAAAATGTGCCTTGGACCTTTGTCCTGGATGTAATTAAAAATTTAAAGGGATTGGATAGCATCGAGCGCAATAATACCATTATGATTTACCCGGCTGGTAAATCTCTTGAATGGGGTGGTGATACCGGATCAACCGGCACCCTCGATGTTCAGATTGAACCCCTTCTTATTGAAAAAGAGCAGGAACTCATCATCGACAAAGATGGAATTCCCGTTGAAGGGGAGCAGCAAGGCGGCATTCAGATTGAGCGCATTATGGACATTCAAACTCCTATTGAAGAAGTTGCCAAGGCACAGGACCTTATTAATAAGGCTGCTAAGCGTGAGAAACAGGGGGCAGTCGGCCAAGCCATAGAACTCTATGCCGAGGCATCGGATATTTGGCCGGAAAATGTATCGCTGGCTAAAAAAATATCGGCATTAGCCCTTGGCCCGGGAGGTCAGGAACTGACTGCTTTTAATTTCGCCAGAAAAGCACTTCGTTTTGCGCCTAAAGACAGCGAAGCAACCACTTTTGCAGCAGTGGCACTGGCCCGAATGGGGAAAATGGATGAGGCGAAAATCTATTTTGAACGCGCAATGGGTACTACTTTACCTTCCTTGCATACACTATATAACTATGCGGTCTTCTGTGAATCTGAAGGTGAGTATCGACAGGCACTTCGGCTGTTAAATAGTATCGAGACCAATTATGAACTTTCGGCAGACGCCATGCTC
>JAUWHV010000107.1 GCA_030605675.1 Deltaproteobacteria bacterium
ATGTATTGAGTGCGGGAAGATCGAGGAATTTACAGACCCGAGATTAAAGGACATCGAAGGGGATCTGGGAGAACGTTTCGGTTTTAAGATACTGAATCATAAGCTGGACGTGAAGGGATTGTGCCCTGAGTGCCGGGAAAAAATCAGACAAATGGCATGAAGTCCATTGACAGGTCCGATTCTATTCCTTCTCTCCATGTAGTACTCGTAGAGCCGGAAATACCACCCAACACCGGTAGCATTGCCCGGCTCTGCGGGGCAACCGATTCTGTCCTTCACCTTATCCATCCCCTTGGCTTTAAAACCGACGACAAGAATCTCCGAAGAGCAGGCCTTGACTACTGGCCCAGTGTAACTGTGAGACATCACAGCAACTTGAAGGCCTTTATGCTTGAAAATGCCGGGGGTGACTTTCTTTATTTCTCAACCAGGGGGAAATATATCTATACTAAAGCAAACTTCACACCGGGATGCTATCTCGTCTTCGGAAAGGAGACCGAGGGACTTCCTCCTTCTCTCCTCAAGACAAACATTGAGAGAAGTTTTTACCTGCCCATATGGGGCAAAGTGAGGAGCCTTAATCTGTCTAATGCCGCAGGGATAGTCCTTTACGAAGCTTACAGGAAGCTTGGAATCTGGGAATGAATCAATAACTCACCGAACTGTAAGCGTTTACAGGGTGCTGCAGATGCGAGGCGGAGGGTATGCAGACGTACTCCCTGTACTTCAAGTGCCCGACAACAAAGCAGGTGCGGTGCCCTGTGAACGCTTATCAATCTTCTATGCTGAGATAAGGTATTAGCGCCCATCTCGGCTCAATGAAGTAATTACACCACTGGCTGACCGAGTCCCTCAGTTCTCTGTCCGCGGTGATTAAAAAGAGCTTTGTGTCAGGATTATCCGCATTGAGTTCCCCCATTCGGGACTTAATATAGATATCCGCTCTCTGGGACTCGAATCTGGCATCCGTATAGACCACTATAAGGTGACCCCGTTCCTCGATCCAGTGGCGCTCTTCCTGGCCGTCAAAGACAAGTTCTACCCTTTTCCAGTCCTTTGCCCTTAATTCCCAGAGCTCAATAAAGCGATTTCTTGCCTTGGTAAAATTCCGGCTGTCAAGCGTTGCCCATTCGGCAGAGGACTTTATTGCATTATAGCCGTCAACCAGCAAAACGGAATTTGAACACAGATCGTGGTGCCTCAATACAAAGGCTGAAAGGTTTGAAATATCATCTACTTGATGGGGGAGAATGCGTATAGGCGGATGCTTGGCCAGCATGCCTGCCTGCCATATCTTTCTCCTTTCAGCCAAAAGCGTCCTGATGTGGCGGTGTAAAAAGGCCTTTTCCTCTTCATTGAGTAATGACTCAATGGGTGGACGATCCAGCTCTGTCAACAATGCCTCAAGCTGCCTGATTCCTTCCTCATTCACCTTGTAGGACCTTGCCTGCCCAAGGAGGCTTCCTGCCAAAGGCGAGCAGGCTTCTTCCGCACCTGGAAGCATCTGTCTCCAGTGGGCAATCTCAAGTTGCAGGTCCTTTCCGGCCTTCAGCAATGACGGGGTTGGGACAAGGACATCGCCCAGGGCCCTTTCAACCTCCTCGTACTTGGATTCAAGCTTTTTAAGCCTGGCGATCACCCTGGAACGGGTACCGTACCGGGCATCCAGATGGCTTTGGGCAGTGAGGGCCCTTTCCACCCTTTCCAAGAGGTCTTTGCTTCCACCTTCTTTCATAGAGTCTTTCCAAAGTTCTTCCTCGCACATGTCACAGTTACAGAACTCCTGGTAAAAACCGGCGACCCTTGCTCCAACCTCTGACTCCATTTCAGTCTCATAAACCTTTATACGCCTTGACTGCTCCTTTAACTTATCTTTGAATTTACTGATAGAGGATTCCTGTTCCAAGCACTTGGCCTCAAGCTCCCTGATTCCGGCCTCCAGCTTTTTTCTTGCTTTTTTTTGTTTTACTTCATCCTGCTCTGTCCTCTGCAGCTTGGCTGATATCTCTTCAAGCCTGATTTGCAGGTTTTCTAATGCCTCTGTCTCTGAAGGATCTCTAAACTCCTGAAACCCCAGGAGACCTGGGAACTCAGCCCATGCCTCCGGCAACAACTCCTTGGAACCGGTCAATTCTCCTGTCCATATGGATCTGGTCTTTAAGGCCCTCTCACCTCTCCTGGCCAGACCCAGACGGTCGTCCATGGCAAATGCAACAGCCAAGGCAGGGTCCCCGGTTCCCCTTATGAGCTCTCTCCAATTGATTTCCAGCCAGATCTCGTCATGTGCGTCAATGACCTCCGCCCATCTGAACCACCTGCCATGTGGAAAGGATAGGATGAAAAAGGCGCTCCTTGCCCACCTTGAGGACACAAGAAGTGATACAAGCCTTGCTGAAATAGCCTGCTTGACGCCGGGCTTTTTTATTGAATTAGGGGAAATTCTGAACCCGGAGAGTGCGGCCTGGCCTTCCGGGTCTTGCTGTATAGCCTGGGCAAACCGCGAAAAGACCTGGGGAGAAAGTTGAGAAAGCAGCCAACTTGACGCCTCCTCACTCAGTTGAGGCGGTTCCCAATCCTCAAAAATCTCAAGGGCTGACTGTTTTGACATACGCCTTAATCAAAACCTCTTTCGACTGTCCAACAGCAACGTCACCGGACCATCATTAACCAGATACACCTTCATGTGGGCCTGAAAACGACCGGTCTTCACCTCAACACCCTTGGCCCTGATCATATCAGCTACAAGCTCGTAGAGTCTATTGGCCTCGTCGGGAGCGGCGGCCTTGATAAATGACGGCCTTCTCCCCTTCCTGCAATCTGCGCATAGAGTAAACTGTGATACCAGAAGCAGTTCTCCGCCGATATCAGCAAATGAGAGATTAAGACGGCCATCCTGATCATCAAAAACCCTGAGATTTGCGCATTTCTCCGCTATAAAGGCAGCATCAACATCGGTGTCTTCTGATTCCACTCCAAGCAGCACAAGGGCTCCCTTACCGACGCGCCCCACAATCTCATCGTTTACCTCAACCCTGGCCTCACTGACCCTTTGCCAAACTGCTATCATGATTAGTTTTTCAGTAACTACTTAGGTATTTAGGTTGAAGGCTGAAGGTTGAAGGCTGAAGCATATCAATCATCTCGCAACGCTCGAATGCCCTGAGTTTTGTATGATCGCGCATGTTTTGTCCCTAAAAACCTTCCACCTTCAGTCTATAAACCTTCAACCTTCTACTTTCTACCTTCGGTCTATCCACCTGAGTAGTTACCTTTTTCATAACAGGTTATAATGGTCTCAAGGAAAAAATAACAGCATAAATCCATGGCTCAAAACTTAAAAAAACCAGAATTATATCTACCAGAAATCTTACCTGAAGTCACGGAGAGCTGTCTCAGGGATTACGATATCAAGATCCTCCAGCCCAGGCATGGTTACCGTTTTTCTGTAGACTCGTTACTGCTTGCTGACTTTGTAAGACTGAGAAAATTCGATCATATCCTGGACATTGGCACAGGATGCGGGGTCATTGCCCTGGTCCTTGCCAAAAAGCATAGCAATGTAAAAATAGTAGCGCTTGAGATACAGAAAAATCTTGCCGGGATCGCAGAAAAAAATATCCGTTTGAACCATCTGGACGGACAAATCGTATTATATAAATCAGACTTGAATAGAATACCGGAGATATTTTCTGCAGGCAGTTTTGACCACGTAGTGACTAACCCGCCTTACAGGTCTCCGGTATCCGGCAGACTATGCAAGAATTCCCAGGAGGCTTTTGCAAGGCACGAGATCCTGACTGACCTTAATCAGATACTCTCTGCAGCCCGTTATGCTCTCCACCCTGG
>JAUWHV010000057.1 GCA_030605675.1 Deltaproteobacteria bacterium
TCTTGTGTATTACTATCAAGTGTCTGTGTATGATGACATGCAATTCCGCCAAAACCACTGATTATTCCGCAAACAAAAATAAGCACAAAGAGAAATACAACAGAGTATTTAGGGATATTTTTGATAAATTTATTTATGGCAGCAGTCTTTTTCAGTTTTCTCTGATAGTTTCTCCAGCTCGATCCTTTGAAGTTGGTTTGGTATGTTTTTGGTCTTTTGGGTATCATTTATATCTAGAATGAGCGATTAGCCTTTAGCGGTTAGCGGTTAATTTGCTGCCCCGCCCGCCTCGCCTGAGCTCGCAATGGCGGGCAGGTGTTTTCCAAATAGGTTACTAACACCTAAAAGCTAAATGCTAATAGCTGTTCATCACGGATTACCACACTAATCCGTGATGAACCATACTTTTTTCATAATTTTTTCCACCTCAGACTTCCCTTTCGTGTTTTCAATCTTTCGTGCTTTCGTGATAATTTTTTTTAAAGTCTAATGCTTGACAGTCCGATAAAACCACTATATCTTGTGATTTATATTTGAACATCCTCAACATATTGGAGTTACGTAGTACGAAATGCGGAGTTCCAGAAAACCCTTTGTTAAGAATATCAATCCCTTTGAGAGGAAATAGACCATGACAACTGTTGTTGAGCTTCCCCAGCAGGCAGTAAGCATTACAGAGTATATTGGCCTAACCCAGATCCGAAAACGTGACCAGCGCCTGGTGCCGTTTGAGTCATCAAAGATTACCTCTGCCATACTGAAGGCGGGTAGTGCCACTGGTGCATTCAAAGAGGATACTGCCCGACGGCTCACAATCCGGGTCATAAGCCTTGCTCAGACGGTGTTTCTGGATACTGTGCCAACGGTTGAAGAAATTCAGGACATGGTGGAAGAAGTGCTGTTGGCCTCGCCGTTTAAGAGGACGGCAAAGGCATACATTCTATATCGAGATCGGCATGCGGGCATCCGGGAGATGGTCAAGAAGGCCGACCTTGACTTGATCGAGCGCTATCTGGAACGTCTGGACTGGAAGGTCAGAGAAAACAGCAACATGGCCTACTCTTTACAGGGACTTAACAACTATATCTCAAGCGAGGTCAGCAAGACATACTGGCTCAACAAGATTTACACTCCGGAGGTCCGCGAAGCGCACGCATCAGCCGCAGTCCATATCCATGACCTGGGCCTGTTGTCAGTGTACTGCGTGGGGTGGGACCTTCAGGACCTGCTGCGCTCTGGTTTCAGAGGAGCCCCGGGCAAGGCGGAAAGCAGCCCTGCACGACACTTCAGGACCGCGCTCGGGCAGATTATTAATTTCTTTTACACATTGCAGGGAGAGGCCGCCGGAGCACAGGCCTTTTCAAACTTTGATACTCTTCTGGCACCTTTCATCCGCTTTGACGGACTCAAATACAAAGAGGTCAAGCAGGCCCTGCAGGAATTTGTTTTTAACGTAAATGTGCCCACGCGTGTGGGTTTCCAGACTCCTTTTACCAATGTCACCCTAGACGTCCAGCCGCCGGTTACGCTGGCCCTGGAAAATGTCATCATCGGAGGTGAACCGCAAAAAGAGATCTATGCGGATTTTCAGCACGAAATGATCATGTTCAACCGCGCATTCCTTGAAGTGTTGGCAGAGGGCGATGCGAGAGACAGGGTTTTCACCTTCCCCATACCCACCTACAACATCGATCCGGACTTCGACTGGGAGGCGCCGGGCCTGGAGAGGCTGTGGGAAGTCACAGCAAAATACGGCATTCCCTATTTTGCAAATTACGTGAACTCAGACATGTCGCCTGACGATGCCAGGTCCATGTGCTGCCGCCTGCGGCTGGATCTGCGTTCCCTTGAGAGGCGCGGTGGGGGGTTATTCGGCGCCAATCCATTGACCGGGTCTATCGGCGTGGTGACAATTAACATGACGCGCCTTGGCTACCTGGCCACTGATGAAGACGATTTCTTCAGGCGTCTTGAACGGCTGATGGAAATTGGTAGGACGAGTCTTGAGACCAAGCGCAAGGTGCTGGAGAATTTTACAGACAAGAGCCTCTATCCCTATACGAAATTTTATCTGCGCAATGTCAAGCAGAATCATGGCCAATACTGGTACAACCATTTTTCGACCATCGGTTTGACAGGAATGAACGAGGCCTGCCTCAATATGCTCGGCTGCGACATCGGCGCAACAGAAGGTTCAGCCTTTGCCATAAGGGTACTTGATTTCATGCGGGAAAAACTCAGTCAGTTTCAGGAAGAGACCGGTTATTATTATAACCTGGAGGCGACCCCTGCAGAGGGCGCGGCCTATCGTTTTGCAAAGCTGGATAATGAGCGTTATCCTGATATCCGTAGCGCCAATGAGGGGGGAAACGGCTCGAAACCTTTTTACACCAACTCAACACAACTGCCGGTCAACTATACTGACGACATTTTCCAGGTGCTCGATCTGCAGGACGAGTTGCAGGCAAGATATACCGGCGGGACGGTCCTTCACGTCTTCCTCGGAGAAGCCGTATCCGATCCGCAGGCCGTAAAGGCATTTGTTCGCAAGGTCTGCGAAAACTACCGCCTGCCTTATTTCACTCTTACGCCGACATTTTCAGTCTGCCCCACCCACGGCTACCTTCGGGGTGAGCAAGGCTCCTGCCCGGAGTGTGGCGAGGAAACGGAAGTCTATTCCCGTGTCGTGGGCTACCTTCGGCCTGTCAAGCAGTGGAACGAGGGCAAGCAGGCAGAATTTGCTTTGCGAAATTATTATCAGCTCGACGAATAATTATGCGAATCGGTGGCCTAAACTCATTCAGCCTCAGCGATTTTCCCGGCCATGTGGCAGCAGTGGTTTTCACGCAGGGCTGCAATTTCCGCTGTCCGTATTGCCACAACGGCTCCTTGATTTCCATGGACCCACCGACCAGTGCGCTGATTCCGCTGGAGGAAGTCTTTTTATTTCTGGAAAAGCGGCGCGGGCAACTAAATGGTGTGGTCGTCAGTGGCGGGGAGCCAACGCTGCAGTCTGATCTTTCTCAATTTTTTTATCGGGTCAGGTCGATGGGTTACCAGATCAAACTAGATACAAACGGCAGTCGTCCGGAAGCTCTGGCAGAGTTACTTATGGAAGGCCTGGTGGACTTTATCGCCATGGACATTAAAGCTCCGTTTGCGCTTTACGATCTCCTGACCGGTGTATTCGCACCTAAAGAGCAACTGGAAGAAAGCATCGCGCTGATTGCCCGGAGTGGTATTGACCATGAGTTTCGAACAACAGTGGTGGAGCCGCTGTTATCTGAGGACGATTTGCAGGCAATCCAGGCGATGGTTCCGCGCGGGTCAAGACATCGGCTTCAGGAGTTCCGGCCTGAGAACGCCCTTGACCCTGTGCTTCGGGCTGCTGTTTAGGCTATCATTCGTTTATACTGTCTGAAAGCCTTTCTGCCACATCAAGTATAGTCCTTGCGTATGGACGGCTGTAGTTATATCTGAGGATGACTGCTTCCTGCTCCTTGCGGCTGAGATTGTCTTTCCATCCGTAGTTTCTTATGTAATTTGCCATACTGGCAAGGGCATCGGCTCTTGAAAACAGGTCTATTTTGCCATTATGGTCATGGTCGATTCCAAAGCGAAGGGCGTTTGAAGGCATGAACTGGCACAGGCCTATGGCCCCAAAGATTGAGCCCTTGATTTCCAGTGGATCTATTTTGTTTTGTTCAGAATAGATAAGAAGTGCCCTGAGTTCCTCATAGGCCCACCGGGATTTATCTTTGAGTTTCTTTTCCAAGCGTTCTCTTTCGGTGGATTTAAGCAATTCAGGGGGAAGCCAGGGTTTTACACGATCTATATCAGTTGCTGCCGCCATGCTCGCCAATATATTAAAGGCGCGATCAGGACCCAGGTAACGGCCAAGGTCTGTCTCCACAAGG
>JAUWHV010000001.1 GCA_030605675.1 Deltaproteobacteria bacterium
CAGTCCCTGTTTTAAACGTCACTGCCCTGACCCGAAATGCATGATGGACATTTCTCCTGAGCAGGTGATCGAGGCGGTTGGAAAAATTGGAAGAATTGGGTGATTTGCTGATTGAGTGATTTGGTGATTGGAGGTAAGTTATGAGCAAGCACATTAGTCCCGAACTGTTGAATATTCTTGCGTGTCCCAAGTGTAAGGGTGATGTAAAGCTTACTGAAAACGAAGATGGGTTGATTTGTGAGAGTTGCGGTCTGCTGTACGAGATACGGGAAGGTATCCCCGTAATGCTGATAGATGAGGCTAAGCCTTATACCGTAAACAAGAAGTAACCGGTTCAGGGGGTTAAGCTCAAAGCTCAAGGCTTAAAGCTCAAGGCTTAAAGCTCAAAGCTCAAAGCTTAAAGCTTAAGGCTCAAGGCTTAAAGCTCAAAGATTAAAGATAAAAGATTAAAGAGCTGTCGTAATCAACCCCTTTCAGCTTTGAGCTTCCATGCTTTCAGCTCTTATGCAACGCAGCAGATGGAGTATTTTCAGCGGAATCAGAAATGAAATGAAAGATCGCACAATAAGACTTAAAGAAGCCGTTCGTCGATTTGACTCCTCTTGCCTGCTTGTGGCCGGAGATATCATGCTTGACCAGTTTGTTTGGGGTGATGTGTCGAGGATATCCCCTGAGGCGCCGGTCCCTGTTGTGGAAGTCCAGAAGGAGACCATGCTCCTTGGTGGTGCGGCAAACGTGGCAAATAATCTCAGGGCCATGGGCAGCCCTGTAATCCTTGCGGGCGTAGTCGGGAAAGATGCCATGGGCGAGAACCTCAGGGAGCTCGCCAGGTCCGGGGGTATAGATGCGACTGCTGTTGTTGACGGCATACGCCCTACCACGATCAAGACCAGGATAATCGCCAGGGGTCAGCAGGTAGTGAGGGTTGACAGGGAGAGCAACAACTCCCTAAACGACTTATCAATAAAGGCCCTGGTCGAGGCCTTTGAGAGACTGGCTCCCAAAATTGACGGAATTATTGTATCGGACTATGCCAAAGGTGTGGTTTCGGCTCGCTTCATGGACGAATTAAGGAAGATCTCAAGTAAAAGAGACATTCCCTTTTTAGTAGATCCCAAGCCTGCCAATAGTCACCTCTACCATGGAGTGACACTGGTGACCCCTAATCGGCAAGAGGCAGAGGCAATGGCAGGTTTTGAGATCAAGGATACGGAGAGCCTAAGTCAGGCTGCACAAGAGATCCAGGGAAGATTGGGAACAGAGGCGGTACTCATCACCCGGGGATCGCACGGCATGGCCCTCTGGCAAAGGGAAAACGGATTATTTACAGTGCCGACTATGGCACGTGAGGTCTTTGACGTCACCGGTGCAGGAGATACGGTCGTAGCGGCTATGGCCCTGGGAATAGTCAATGGGCTCACTTTTCCTGAAGCAGCTTATTTAGCAAATATTGCCGCGGGTGTAGTTGTTGGAAAGATCGGAACTGCTACTGTAACTGCTGAAGAGATTATGGAAATTTTGTAAGCGTTCACAGGGCACCGCATCTGCTTTGTTGCCGGGCACTTGAAGTACAGGGAGTACGTCTGCGTACCCGTCGCCTCGCATCTGCAGCACCCTGTGAACGCTTACAGTTCGGTAGATTACGGTTAGGAAATTTTAGAGAAATAAAGGGGAGAGTAGCATCCAACAGAATTCGGATAATGAGCATATTACATTCTCCGCTGCCGGCCAAGCTGGTTTGTAGTATATTTTCTCAGCAAGAAGGGCTCATAAACAGAGTGGCTGATGCCCTGTGCGGTGCATACGGCACTGCTGATTTTAAGAGTCCGGTCATTCCGTTCGACAGGACTTTCTACTATGAGCCGGAGTTTGGGAGCGGCCTCAAGAGGATATTCATGGGTTTTACTGAATTGGTATTTCAAGATGTTTTAGTGGATGTTAAGCACGCCACTCATAAGCTGGAACAGGAGTTTAGTAAAGAGGGAAAAAGGCAAGCAAATATTGATCCCGGCATTTTAACTGCTGAACGTCTTGTGCTTGCCACAGGTAAAAATCTTCCCCACCGGATTTATCTTGGCCGGGGCGTATTTGCAAATCTGACGTTCATATACCGGAAAGATTCTTTTATGCCCTTACCCTGGACATACCCAGACTATGTATCGAAAGAGGTGATAGAGTTCTGGAACAATGTGAGAAAATCTTATCTGCAAAAGTTTAGCGAGGCGAGAGCCCGAAATCAGCTCAAGGCTCAAAGCTCAAAGGGCTATCGTAATTAACCCCTTTCAGCTTTAGGCTTCAAGCTTTCAGCTTTTATGCAACGCAGCAGATGAGGTATTTTCAGCGGAATCAGAAAAGGTGATTAAATGCTACGCAGTATGACTACATTTGCACGTGTGGAATATGCCGGGGATGGCTGGTCTTCCGCATTGGAGCTGAAGTCTGTAAATGGAAGGTTCTGTGATATCCATATCAGGTTACCCAGGTGGATGAATCCCATTGAAGACCGCATTAAGAAATTGGTGCAGGGGAGGATGATTCGCGGTCGCATTGACCTGAGCATACAGTACGAAGGTAGTGATGCAACAAGGTCCGTCTTTGAGCCTGACCTGGATCTCGGACGTTCTTATCTAAATGCAGTCAAGTCTCTGGCTGATGATCTTGGTTTAGAAGGCACCCCGGATCTTCCGATGCTTTTGTGTTCTTTAAAGGACGTTATCACTGTTCAAGAACAGGGACCGGATACGGAAAAGGCATGGGAAAGGATAAAAGGTCAATTAGAGGATTTGCTTGACAAGGCTGTAGCAATGTCAGCCACGGAGGGAGTCGCCCTGGAGAAAGATTTGGAATCAAGGCTGTCTCAGGTTAATCAATGGGTTGAAGACATATCAAAGCGGACAGAAGAGCATCTCAAGAAGGCCCAGCAGGTGCTCAAGGACAGGATTCAGTCGATTTTAAGAGATGTGCCTGCAGATGAGGGGCGCTTGATTCAAGAATTGGCAATACTCGCCGATAAGTTGGATATTACAGAGGAGATAGTTCGGGTTCGTAGCCATATAGAGCAGTTTAGAAAGTTTTTTGCAAAAGAGGGGGCAATAGGCAGGAAAATGGATTTTTTACTCCAGGAGCTATTCAGAGAGATCAATACTATGGCCTCCAAGTCATCTGACTCTCTGATTTCTTACTTGGTCGTTGAGATCAAGGGCGAGCTGGAAAAGATGCGCGAACAGGTCCAGAATGTAGTATAGATTGAATTGGGGAGAGCATATTATGAGCTGTAGATGTAAACTGCTTAATATTGGTTTTGGTAATACAATAGTGGCAGAACGTGTTGTTGCCGTAGTCAATCCGTCATCTGCTCCTATGAAGCGTTTGAGAGAGGAGGCAAAGTCCAATAGCCGACTTATTGACGCAAGTCAGGGTCGTCGAACTCGTTCCATAATTGTAACAGACAGTAACCATATTATACTCTCTGCTATACAGGCAGAGACAGTTTCCCAAAGACTCAGTGCAGACGTTTTGACCAAATCAGAAGAGAAAGATCCAAAATACTAAGGAACGTACAATAAATAACTTGAACAAATTAATGTCTTTTTTGCCGTCTTCTTCGTTGCTCGTCGATCACATAACCCGTTATGTTCGCTCCTCGCGCCTTGAATACAACAAAAAATCCTATTAATTTTTGTTCAACTTATTTATCTCCCGTTCCTAATTGTGCCACATATCAATGGAACAAGGGAACCTATTTGTGATTTCCGCTCCCTCAGGGGCTGGGAAAACCACTCTATGCCGCAGACTGCTTGAGCAGATTTCCGGGATTTCTTTTTCTATCTCATACACTACCCGTAATCACAGGGAAGGGGAATTTGATGGTATAGACTATCACTTTGTTGCTCAGGAGAGATTCGAGGAGATGGTCTCCGCCGATTCATTTCTTGAATGGGCACGGGTATATGACAATTTTTACGGAACAAGTAAATCAGAAGTGCTGTCAAGGCTTGATCTGGGAGAGGATGTACTGCTGGACATAGATGTCCAGGGGGCCAGGCAGGTTCGCAGGCTATTCCCGGGAGCCATTCTGACATTCTTGCTGCCTCCGTCGTGGTCGGTATTGGAAGCCCGGCTCAGGGGTAGAGGGAGTGAGGATTCCTCAAGGTTGAAACTCAGGATGGCCAATGCAAAATCAGAGATGGAGGCAGTGCATGAATATGACTTCGCCGTGATAAACGACGACCTTTCAAGGGCCACTGAGGACCTGAAATCCATAGTGATCGCCCAGAGATGCAGAACACCCAGGACTTTGGCAAGGCAGGGCCTTTGGTTCCCGACTCAAAAACTCAATCAATAATAATCTGGGGCATACATCCAGTAAGGGAATTTTTAGAGATTTGTTCTGATGATTGCCAAAGGATCTTTGTCCATCCTTCCTTTGGAAAGAAAAAAGCGCAGGCCGGCCTGTTACGTCTGGCAAAGCGGCGCGCGGTTCTTGTGGAACGTACGGAAGAACTTGAAAGTACAGGCGTTCCCGCAGGGACTGTACATCAGGGAGTTGCTGCCCTGGTAAGACCTGTTTGGTCTATTGACTTTTCCAGTCTACCCTTGTATTGGAGAGATAAACGGCCATTAGTGGTGGTATGTGATCAATTAACAGATCCACAGAATGTGGGGGCTATAGTGCGTTCTTCAGTTGCCCTGGGTGCTCAGGCAGTTTTGCTCCCCAGTCGAAGAACCGGTCGGATTACCGGAGCAGTAGCAAAATCATCTTCTGGTGCACTGTTTCACATAAAGGTATGCCAAGTAGGAAATTTAGTAACAGCCATGAGGCAACTTAAGGAAATGGGACTCTGGATAGCAGGGTTAAGCCCGGACGGCGAGCATCCGCTCTGGGGGTTGGATTTGAATAGGCCTTTAGCTCTGGTAGTTGGGGCGGAAGGGACGGGACTGCGCCGTCTAGTCAAGGAGACGTGCGACTTCCTTGCAAGAATACCTCGTTTTGGCCCTGTTGGTTCCATGAATGTTGCTTCTGCTGCCAGCATAGCCTTGTACGAGGTTGCAAGGCAGCGTAATTTATCGCCGGTTTACACCGGCATTAGGCGGTGATTTTATGATCAGACTGTATGAGAAGGTGACCGGGGCCGCATATGCGGTATCCAGGCCTTTCTTGGAGTTGTGGTCCAGGTTAGAGGGAAGTAATGGGATGTGGTCGGGTCGGCTGGGGCACCTCCCCAATTATATTGCTGCAACCGGTCCTCAGGATTTATGGCTCCATGCGGTTTCAGTGGGGGAAGTGGCCGTGGCGGAGGCCTTGGTCCAGGCCATTGACCGCCGGGCACCAGGATTAAAAATTCTTATATCAGTTACTACGCCTGCGGGTTTTGCCAGGGCAATGTCCTCCCTCGGAGCCCGTTGCTCAGTGATTCCTTATCCGCTTGATTTTCCGCAGATAGTACGCAGGATGGCAAGGGAGGTCCGTCCCAGAGTGTATGCCTGCCTTGAGACCGAACTCTGGCCCAACCTTATCGGTGCGGTGAGGCAATTCGGGGGCAAGACCGTGCTCTTAAACGGCCGCATTTCAGCCAGGTCTTTCCCCAGGTATTTGAGATTGCTTTCGATTACCAGACCCTTGCTTGCCGGTTTTTCAAAGATTTGCGCCATTTCTGATATCCATGCAAACCGGCTGGCTGCACTTGGGGCCCCCATGGATAGGATACATGTCACAGGAAATGCCAAGTTCGAGGGTCTTCTGTCCAGACCTGATCATGATCGTGTGATGGGCCTTCGCAATCGTCTCAGGATTGAAGATTCGATTAAGGTCCTTGTTGCGGGAAGCTTGAGAGGTGGCGAGGAAAAAGAGGTAGTAAGCGCCTACGATTTACTTCAGTCTCGCTGGTCTGACATGATATTCTTCTTAGTGCCGAGGCATTTGAAGAAGGTTTCTTCTATTGTAAGCGTGTTAAACAAGAAGAACATACCATACCAGCTCTGGAGTGAGATGGAGGTAAATCAGCGGCGGACCGCAAAGGTCGTAGTTGTGGATGTAATAGGTCCGCTTTTTGATCTCTATGGTTTGGCTACAGCGGCCTTTGTAGGGGGTTCTCTGGTACCAAAAGGGGGACAGAATCTCTTGGAGCCGGCTGCTTGGGGCTGTCCTGTTATTTACGGTCCTCATACGGACAATTTTGAAGAGGCAAGGATAACCCTTGAATCTCATGGTGGAGGTCAAGAGGTTAACAACGGAAAAGACCTGGCAGAGGCGGTAAATCTGTTATTTAAGGAACCTTTAAAAAGAGAAGAGCGGGGCAGGAGGGGCCGCAGTGCCCTTGAAGTTCTTGCCAAAGGGGTTGCTACAAAGCAAACAGATATTCTGCTACAGGTGCTTGAAGCCTAACCACCAGGAGCCTTATATCTCTGTAACTATTCAGGTTGAAGGTTGAAGGCTGAAGGTTTTCAAGCATTTTCGCAACGATCGAACAGAGATGAATCCTCTAAACTAATACTGCAATCTCGTCAGCCAACTCAAATGCCCGCAGTTTTGTGTGATTACGCATGATTTGTCCCTATTAGCCTTCTACCTTCAGTCTATTCACCTGAATTTACATATCTTTTGTAAATTAACAACAGGCCTTCTAAAACAAGGTCTGGCAATACTGTTTCTACTAGAGAGCAATGCGGGGCTATTATCGGTGCCAGTCCTCCTGTAGCTACCACCTTGGGTTTTTGAGTAAATTCCGTTAAAAGACGACTTATGATTCCGTCTGTCAGGCCGGCAAAGCCGTAGATGATGCCTGCCTTGATTGCCGAGGCAGTGTCCTGACCCATGGCAGTTTCAGGTTTGGCAAAAAGTTCCACCCTTGGGAGTCTGGACGTACCTTTAAAAAGGGCCTCTGCCGCGAGGAGCAAGCCGGGAGCTATGGAACCACCCAGGTATTCACCCTTTGATGATACACAGTCGAAAGTGGTTGCGGTTCCATAATCGACTATAATCACAGCATTTTTATACCTTGAATATGCAGCCAGAGAATTTACGAGCCGGTCTGCTCCCACTTCATGGGGGCGCTTATAAAGGATGGGCATCCCGACAGGTACATCTTCCTGAACTACAAGGGCCCTTTTTTCCATATAATGGAGGGTTAATTCCTCCCAGCTATGTATTAAGGGGGGCACAACACAGGATATCACTGTGTCCCCAATATCTTTTAGTTCTATTTTTTCAAGCCGGCACAACTGGTCCAAAGATACGGCCAATTCATCAGAGGTGGCTTCCTTGTCCGTGCGAATTCGCCAGTTTTTGAGAAGGTAGTCATCCTGGAAAAGGCCAATTACAGTGTGTGTGTTTCCAATATCTACAGCCAGGAAGTATTTCCCGGATTGTCTGCTATTTTCCATGGTGGATATAATTCCTGTAACTATTCAGGTTGAAGACTGAAGGCTGAAGACTGAAGTATTTCAACCATCTCGCAACGATCGAACAGAGATGAATCCTCTAAACGTAACCGTTCACGGGGTTACAACGCCCGTTTTACCGCAACTTACCGAACTGTAAGCGTTTACAGGGTGCTGCAGATGCGAGGCGGAGGGTACGCAGACGTACTACCTGTACTTCAAGTGCCCGACAACAAAGCAGATGCTGTGCCCTGTGAACGCTTACCTAAAACAGGACTTGGAAATGCGTAACAAGGATATCATTGTCAATGTTCTCGCCATGCATCTCCTCCCTGAACGAGTAATTTAGCTGCCATTTGATATCTTGCCCGTGAATGAACCAATTATATCCCACGGTATACCAACGGCTGTCTAAAGCATTATCAACATCCACATTCGGATTAAACTCATCATACCGCGCAGTGAGCTGGAAATTGTCGGTGAGGTCTATTTGTGTCTGTATGCCGTAGCCGTATTGACGCTTGGACTCATCGCCATTTTGCGTTATGTATTCGAACTGCAGGTGTATCGGCTTCCAGTCGAACGCGAAACTAAAATCCCAAAGCTGCATGTTATTCGCAACCTTGTGGTGATCTATAGGATATTCATAATGGTCGCCAACTTCTCTTGCCTTGCCAAGGACCGTGGTTTCATAATCATAGCCCGTCTGATCGTAGGCATAACTTGTGCCTAAAATGAAGTGTGGTGATGGTCGCCAGAGGAACATGCCGGAAACCATGAAGTTTTCGTTATCATTACGCATATGATTGAATGCGTTGCCGTTGTATAACCCGATTGCGTAAAAGAACGGCGAACCGTTGATTTTTGCTCCATGGGCCCGGCCGTCCCATTGACCGTTTCTGGGTGACTCCAGGCTGATTCCGATTTCACGCTTTCGGGCGAGCTTGTCGACCACAAGAGGGCGTTCACATAGCGGAAGTTTCGGTCCGGCCGTAGTATATGATGGTGAAAAACGCGACTTGAACTGCCCAACCCTTACGTTGACAAAAGGATGCGCCTTATAGACAAAATATGCGTCCTGGAGTTTTACGCCAATGTCCTGTTTTTTGAGCTCGTAATCCGGCGTTGCAGGATCCAGCTTGTCTGCGTTGTGGTCGCCGTCCACACTGAGTTGTACATGGTATTTCCACCGGTCAGTAACGTCGCCATACCAGCGGAGACGAACACGGCGCATGGAAAACCCGTCGAATTCAGAGTCGTCAAATGCATTCTGATGAGTCACTTCATCGAGATCGCCATTTTCAATATGAGTGTATCGCGCCTGTACACGTCCCTTAAAGTTGACACTCATAGGTTTACGGGCGCTTTTAACAACAAACTCTTTTTCATGAGGAGACGGCTTCCACTCTTCCTCGATTTCCTTTATCCGTCCCTCCTTTATTTTAACAATATCATCCTCAGTAACTATTCCTTTTTTAATAAGTACTTGAAGCAATTCATCAGCCGTCAGCTCGGCAAAGCTGTTAACCACACCACCGAACAAAAAAAATACGAAAAAAACAACACTGTACCATTTCTTCATAAACTATTCCTCCTCCCTCTGTTTCCAAAACCAACACCACTTCCCGATAATGATCCCTTATATTCAGTCTTTTGCCATAAAATATCCATGTAACTCACAAGTACCACAGTTTAAGCATAGCCGGAACCGGAATCCGGTCCTTGAGATGCATGAGGTTCCTTGATTGATTTTATAGAGGACAGGCCCTGCTGTCTATCTCTAATAAACGGGTGGGGCGAATTAATATGAGAATTGGAAGTATCCAATAAAACTGGAACTCTTTTGCTTTTGAATTGCTCACATATTCTGCCGGGTAAAAGGAATAAATCATGATATTCACATATACCGGCATCACCCCTGGATGATGAGTGAAAAGAAGAAAGTATAAGTATACCAGGGAACAAAGACTCTAATATTTTTGGATCATTATTGAAAAACTTACAATCATTACATGTTATTATCTTATTAGACTTCTTCCTTGATAACATAAACATATTTAATTAAGCCTCAAACAATATAGTGATTTGGTGTGCCAAACTATATATTACTTTAAATCAAAGTCAATAATTAAGATGTAATCTGGATATTTCATATAAGATATGGGCAGCAAACACCCGGAATTCTGTCCCGTCTAGATTTTCTTAAGCAGAGATCCGATGATATCATTATAAACTTTTGTAACCGTTCACGGGATTACAACGCCCATTTTACCGCAAACGAACTGTAAGCGTTTACAGGGTGCTGCAGATGCGAGGCGGAAGATACGCAGACGTACTTCCTGTACTTCAAGTGCCCGACAACAAAGCAGATACGGTGCCATGTGAACGCTTACAAACTTTTTTTGTTCTTTATCCGCACCTGCTCATAGATTACCTCCATGGCCTCGATAAAAGAGTTGTCACCCGGCCAGAAGGGAGGATAGTCACCCTGCTTTTTTATAAGCAGGGCGGGCACTCCAGGGCCTTTGGGAGTTGGCGGCAATTCGGGGATGCTGTTGCCTTGCCAGAAATCCCTTAGCCCTACCTCCCCTTCCAGCGCCATCCTGGATGGAGCTGGAAAACGGCTTGCAACCGGTTCAGGCTTTGCGTCCAGTCCTTCTTCCATCTCCGCGACTAGGGCCTTCCCAAGGGGTGTGGCGGCAAGTTCCTTCCTTAGTTTTTTTCTGGTAATGCCCCGGAGCTCAAAGAGCAGAAAAGGGTCTTGATCAAGGAGGCCCGCCACCTTGTAATATGTTCCTGCAACGTGCTTGCACGGGTTGGCCCAGTCCGGACAACTGCACGCGGTCTTGAGATCGGCTGGAGAGGCGGGAAGGAGGGAGACACCGGAATCCCTGAAGGCATCTTCGATATCATCAGGCATCTCGTTCATAAGGAGCCTTGAAAGCCAACCCGCATTGACGGCAAGGCGTTTTAGAATCTGTTTCCACTTCTTTGCCGCAATGGCTTTCAACTGTATTTTGACCGTGTACCGGGGCTCCTTGTACACCCCGAAATATGGATTAATATTCCCCCGGAGTCTTGCGTTTATATGCGCTCCTTCTATTGAGAAGGACAGTATGCGGCCTGGATGGCTGTAACTTCGTCCACGGCTCAGTCGTCCGGCATCCGTGCATTGCTCAAGGGCCTCCAGAAATCGCTCTCCCCACCAGGTGCGGCTTATTCTTGCCATTTTTTACTCCAGCACGGCATCCCGGCTAAGCGTAATAAGCTCACGGAACGCTGTGTCATCCAACTCTGTCAGCCAGGATTCGTCACTCCCGGTAATGCTTTCAGCAAGCCGTTGTTTTTCTTCCAGCATTTGGTCAATTCTCTCCTCCAGGGTACCAATGGTCACCATTTTGTGGACAAATACCTTTTTGGTCTGGCCTATTCGAAAGGCCCGGTCAGTAGCCTGGTTCTCCACTGCCGGGTTCCACCAGCGGTCAAAATGAAAGACGTAGCTGGCCTTTGTCAGGGTGATGCCTGTGCCGCCGGCCTTGAGTGAAAGGACAAATACGGAAGGCCCGGTCTCAGGCGCCTGGAACTCGGTTATCATCTTCTCCCTGCGGGTCCTTGAAACAGCCCCGTAGAGGAAATATGTATTGAAATGGCATTCCCGCCTGAACAGCCGTTCCAGGGCCTTTCCCGCCTCGGCAAACTGGGTGAAAAGGAGCAGGCTTTCCCCTTCCGAGATGACCTCTTCGGCCATACTCACCACACGGTCAAGCTTATGGGACCGTGATATGCTGAATTCGCTTCCGTCCTGGAGAAACTGGGATGGATGATTGCATATCTGTTTGAGACGCATGAGGGTTGACAGGATCATTCCCTTTCTTTGAATACCCTCGGCCTTGCTCAAATCCGCTTCGACTTTCCGTATAACCGCCTCGTACAAGGATGCCTGTTCTTTTGTAAGGTTGCAATAGACCTTTTGTTCTATCTTGTCAGGCAGATCGCTGATAATGGATTTGTCGGTTTTCATCCGTCTCAGGATGAATGGTTCCACCATGCGTTTCAGCATGGCCAGACTTGCCTGGTCATCGTTTTTCTGCACAGGGATCTCAAAGTTCTTTTTAAACCTGGCAGGTGTTCCAAGGTAGCCGGGATTAAGAAAATGCATAATGGACCACAGATCCATGAGACGGTTTTCAACAGGCGTGCCAGTAAGCGCCATACGACGGTCTGCCTTGAGCTTGCATATGGCCCTGGTCTGGACGGATTTGGGATTTTTTATATTTTGGGCCTCGTCCACTACGATCCTGTGCCATCCCACAGCGTTCAGGGCCTTTGCGTCCATCCTTGCCAGGGCAAAGGATGTAATCACCACATCCCGGCCTGAGCAGGCCTCCATAAATGCTTTTGGTCTTTTGGCACGGGCCGGGCCGTGGTGAAGCAGGCAGGTAATCCGAGGGGCGAATCGCTCAAGCTCCTTTTCCCAGTTTCCCAGCACAGAGGTAGGCACAATCAGCAAAGTCGGCCCGACATTGTCCGTCTCCTTTCGCTCATTGACAAGCAGGGCGATGACCTGCACGGTCTTTCCAAGTCCCATGTCGTCGGCAAGACACGGACCCATGCCAAGCCGCTCCAGGTAATGAAGCCAGGAAAGGCCCCGCTTCTGGTATTCCCGCAGTTTGCCCCTGAGCCCGGAAGGGGTATCCATAAGTTCAAGACGCTTGTCCCCAAGCCTGGCCATCATCTCCTTCAGGCCGCCGTCCAGTGCGACTTCAAGCTCATCCCTTTCCCTGTCTCCGGCCGTCATCCGCATCAGGTCCGAAAGGGACATGGACAGGGCACCATCCCCCTGGGACTTCCAGAGATCGAGCATGCCGCTCATCTTCTCGCGGTCGATCTCCATCCACTGACCCCTGAAGTGCACAAGGTTCGACTTGGCCTCCACCAGGGCCTGCCATTCATCCCTGCTGACCGGCTCTTCCCCTATGGAAAACTCGTAGCGGTAATCCACCAGGGATGAAATATTGAAATACCCGCTTGGCACACCGGCGTCACTTGAAGCCGCTGGAGATGAAGCCCTGAGCCGCAGCATGGCCCTTTGACGTCCTTCAGGGGTCCACCAGGATGGGACCATAACCTTGAAGCCCGCATCTTCAAGCACCCAGGCGCTTTCGCGCAAGAATTCCAGGGCCTGGTCCCTGGTGAGGTGCAGGCGAGCCGGATGCTGATTCCTGAGGCCGTCCCACACCCCGGCATAAATCCGGCCGGCATGGCCGAACTGCAGTAAAAGGGACTGCTCAAAATCATCTCCGAACTGGTGGATAAAGGCCTTTCGCTCTTTTCCTTTCATGCCCCAGTATTCCTCAAGGGGCACCTGCAGCGAAGGATCTTTTCTTGAGGCCGCCAGCCACTCTATGCTCCAGTCGTCCGGGGACTCAGGCAAGGCGGTTTCAAGACGGAAACAGAGAATAAAATCCGACTTCCCGCCCATTGCGGAAAGGCGTTTCTGCCATGCGTGCCATTTTTCCCACGTATCTTGAGAGATGCGTCCGGCCTTGCCTCCGGGAAGGCATCCTGAAACCATGGTTCCTTCCACGGATTTCATGATTTTTTGAGTAAAGGGCGTAGCAGCGATAAAATCAGCCAGGGTCTGCTGTGAGTAATGGTCCAGCAAGTCGGCAGGATCATACAGGGCTGGAACGGGTGTTTTTTTGACCTTGGCCGCATCCGGAAAGACAGCCCGGCAGATGCCCGGCATAACGGCTGAGAAGGTCTTGATCGTTTCTTCATAACCGGGTGAAATAATCTGCCATGCGGGCACAAAAGAAATGCCGGGAGATTTTTCCTTTTTTCCCCGGCCTTTGCGCTTTGTTTCTTCCCTTGGCAGGATAGACGGGATATACTGGTGCCTGATGATGACATCCTTTACTGCCCGGCCGAAATGGTACCAGAAGATAAGATCCCGGCCGGGGATAACTCTGTCGCTGTAATACTGCACCAGGAAATGCAGTTCTTTAAGAAAAAGCAGGGAGTCATTGACGGCCAGGCAGTTTACGCGCCAGGACTTCCACTCAAATTCATCCGGCAAATCCGTGCCAAGATGCATGGCCATTTCAAATGACGGCAAAGGCCCGTCCTTTGTGCTGGGCAAGGCAAAGCGCACATTAATGCCGTCTTCATGCAACTGGGCCGGGAGATGCTTTGACAGGGGCAGGACATCGGAAAAGAAGGCGTGCAGCTCCTCATCTCCAAGATGCCCGGGGTGCTTGACGGTATTAGGCCCGACCTTGCCGGAGATCTGCCTTTCCACCCACAGGACAAACCGTCCTGTATTTTTAAAATCCGGCTTGTCGCCGGGAAACCAAGTACCGTGGAGAATATGCATAGCGTGGTCTTAAATGCATTAATTGTTTAGACAGTAGACACTTTTTTATTTTTTTGAACCGCAGAATATCGAACAAGAAATATCGAATGTCGAAATAATACCTTCGAAATTCTGCGGTTCCTTGTTCTGCGGTTCGATATTCAAAATGGATGACTAAAGAACCAATCTCGAAAAGTGTAAACTACAGAATGAAGGATGCCGATAGGTTAGATACATTATTGTATTGTTATGGGCAAGTGAAAACGACAGGAATTGGTCTGGGAAACATGATTCAAAATTGTGCCCGAATTGTGCCTGAACGGTTTTTCCGTTCAGACACTGATTACGAGGGAGGAGCCATGAAAGCGATATCTTGCATTTTTTGCCCGGTGATCCTGCTTATTTTATCGGCAGTAGCAGCAGGAGATCAGACAGTATTAAAAAGCACGGTTGATGACCAGGTAGCTGTTTATGTCACAGTGTATAACAGCAACCTCGGCCTCATAAAGGATACGCGCAAGGTCGCGCTTCCTATGGGTGAAGGGGAGCTGAGATTCATGGATGTTGCTTCCCACATCATGCCTGTAACCGTTCACGCAAAGTCACTGAATCGCCCGGATGACTTCAGCGTGCTTGAACAGAATTACGAATATGATCTTATGAATGCCGATAAGCTCCTTGATAAGTATGTGGGAAAAAAGATAAAGCTGATGGATTGGAACGAGTTCCAGGACAGAAAGGAAGTCGTGGAAGCAACTTTGTTAAGCAACAACCAGGGGCAGATCTACAAGATAAACAATGAGATATATCTGGGCCATCCCGGCTACAAGATCCTTCCTGAAATACCTGAAAACCTTATAGCAAAACCGACTCTCACGTGGCTTTATAACAACAAGAGCAAAAAGACCCACGAGCTGGAAGTCTCTTATCTTACCAATAATATTACATGGAAGGCGGATTATATTGTTGTCTTGAACAAGGACGATACATCCGCGGACATATCCGGCTGGGTGAGTCTGGACAACAGAAGTGGTGCAACCTACAAGAATGCCGCTCTAAAACTGGTGGCAGGTGAAGTTCATCGGGTCAAGGAAGGAAGGCACGATGACAGGGTCTATGCCATGGCTGCGAGCAAAGAAGCCGGGGTCCCGCAATTTGAGGAAAAGGCCTTCTTTGAATATCATATATACGACTTGCAGAGAAAAACCACAATCAAGGACAACCAGACAAAACAGGTCAGTTTGTTTGAAGCCATTGATGCGCGGATTCAGAAAGAGCTGCTTGTCTATGGGATGAAAGGCTACTTTACCAGACGTTACAGGGACCAAAACCCAAAACAGCCGGTGAATGTCTATGTCAAATTCAAGAATTCACAAGACAATAGTCTTGGCATGCCTCTACCGGCAGGGATTATGCGCCTGTACAAGCAAGATATTGATAAAAGTCTGCAGTTTATAGGCGAAGACAGAATAGAGCATACTCCAAAAGATGAGGAAGTGAGGCTGAAAGTTGGTGAGACGTTTGATGTGGTAGCAGAGAGGATACAGACAGACTACAGGCAGATTACCACAAGGCTTTATGAATCTGAGTGGGAGATAACACTGAGAAACCATAAAGAAGAAAATATTACCGTGGGCATAGTGGAACCATTATTTGGGAACTGGGTGGTAATTAGTAATAATTACCCTTATAAGAAGGTCGATGCCTTTACAATAAGGTTCGATGTAACGGTCCCCAAGGACGGCGAGGTAAAGGTAAAATACAGGGTCAAGGTTGGGGTGTGACGGGCAGTTAGGCCTTCTCAAGCCGGACACGGTTGCCTAAAAAACATTGGACTACTTCCTGGGTCGTTGGAGTGAGGTCAGAGACAAAAAAACGATCTTCCTGGCCATGTGATTTCTCAGACAGTTGATTTTCGGCCTTAAGGTACGAATAAACTGCACGTGCTATTTCAGCTGAAGGGTCTACTATTTTCACCTTCTTTCCAATTTTTTCCTGGATTATCTGTTTAAGAAGTGGATAATGGGTACATCCAAGGATCAGGGTATCTATCTGTTGGTTTTTTAAAGGCCTGAGATACTTTTTAACTATCATACGACTTTCCCTGGCCTTGAGCCATCCTTCTTCCACCAGGGGCACCAGAAGAGGACATGCCTGGCTGTATACCTTTGTATCGGGCAGGCGTGCATGGATCGCCTTTTCGTATACACCGCTTGTCACTGTAGCCCTTGTACCTATTAAGCCGATGATTTTTCGTCTTGTAAGGGCTAATGCCTGTTCTATAGAGGGGGTCACGACTTCAAATATTGGTTCAGAAAATTCCTGCTTTAAGGTTGAGGTGGCAGTACTGGCTGCGCTGTGGCAGGCGATTACTAATATGCCGGCTCCGTGCTCCAGCAAGAATCTGGTATCTTCCCTGGCATATTGAATGATTGTTTCCGGACTTTTGGTTCCATAGGGGGTCCGCGCAGTGTCTCCAAAATAGACAAGGGGCTGGGCCGGCAATAACTGTTTTAGCTCGCGTACTACTGTGAGCCCACCAATACCTGAGTCGAAAACGCCTATAGTTACACTCATTCCGAAAAAGTTTCCTCTAATTATGGTTTTCGTGTCAGATTATACAATTTAGGTTCATAAGCCGAAGTATAAAGCAAAACCCTTTACATTGACATGGCTTTCAGAATATAGATACGGTTATTTTAAGAAAATCGCGAAAAGTAGAGTCTCAAAAGACTAAATTGTTGGAGAATCCGCAATGCCTAAAAATAGCCTTCCCGCTATTGCAGAAGATAGTCCATATTTAATTGATGAAGTCGGCCCGGATGCAGAGATTGAAACCGCCATAGAAGCCCTGGGAGATCCAAGTGTTCAATCTCCTCTACTTAAGAAGAACTACCCCTGTTTTGTATCTGACCAGGATCGTGTACTTGTCAGGGTTTCGCATGAATCACTGAAAAAGACATTCAAAGAGGGCTTGGAACCTCTTTCATTCGAGCTCGCAGGGCCCCGTCAAAAAATTTATCTTGACCCCACTAAAGTACGTTCCGCCATTGTAACCTGTGGCGGACTTTGCCCTGGAATAAACGATGTGATCAGGGCCATTGTGCTTGCTCTCCACTATGGCTATGGAGCCCAATCCGTCCTTGGTATACGTTATGGGCTAAGGGGTTTTATCCCCGAGTACGGTCTTCCTATAATGGATTTAACTCTCCAGGCAGTAAATCGTATACATGAGTATGGAGGGACAATCCTTGCCTCTTCCAGAGGACACCAACCCATAGACGCCATAGTGGATGCGCTCGTACGTATGAACGTATCCATACTGTTCATTATCGGAGGCGATGGCACATTCAGGGCAGGGGTCGAAATTGTCAATGAAATCAATAAGCGTGATCTCAAAATAGCCGTTGTTGCCATACCAAAGACCATAGACAATGACATTTATCTTGTCTCTAAGACCTTTGGTTTCGATACCGCGGTTGAAATGGCCAGTCAGTCCATAAGGTGTGCCCATACCGAGGCTATTGGGGCACCTAATGGTGTAGGCCTGGTCAAGGTCATGGGGAGATATTCAGGCTCCATTGCATCTGCCGCAACAAACGCCTTAAGAGAGGTCAACTTCTGCCTGATACCTGAAAGTGATTTTGACCTGGAAGGAGAAAACGGTCTGTTAAAGGCCCTTGAGTACAGGATCAGGGATCGTGGTCATGCAGTGGTGGTTGTGTCTGAAGGTGCGGGGCAGCGGTATGTAACCGGGGACAAAGTGATAAAAGATCCATCAGGCAATATCAAGCCGGGAGACATAGGCATCTTTCTCCGGGACACCTTTAGAGAATACTTCAATGAGATCGGCATGACGGCTTTTGTCCGTTATATAGATCCCAGTTACATTATTCGTAGCGTGCCTGCAAACGTGGATGATCGTCTCTACTGCGCAAATCTCGGGCAAAATGCAGTTCATGCCGCAATGACGGGCAAAACCGCCATGATGGTGAGTCTATGGAATGACCGCTATGTACATGTTCCCCTGGTCTCTACCATCAAACGAAGCAAACGTGTTAATCTGAACAGCAATTTTTGGTTAAGCGTACTGGAATCTACCGGGCAATCTTCCTTGAAAAATGAGTAGTAGTCCTGTTAGGAGGAAGAATATGCAAAGTCGGAAGATATTAGGTTTTTTCCTGGTCCTTGTTATATTTGTTGGGATTTTTCCTGCCTGTAGTACTCCTGAAGAGAACAAGGCCAAACATTTTGAAAAAGGGATGAACTATTTCCAGGAGGAAAAATACAAAGAAGCGGTTATCGAGTTCAAAAATGTTGTTCAGATTGATCCCAAGTATGGTCCTGGTCATTACCAAATGGCCTTGGCTTATTTGCAGATTGGAAGTCTGCGAGATGCCTTTCCTGCGCTTCAGAAGACCGTGGATGTAGACCCGGACAATGCCGATGCCCGCCTGAAGCTTGCCCAGATATTTTTCCTTTCAAAGGAAATCGACGAGGCGGAAAAGCATGTGGAAGTGCTGCTTTCCAATGATCCGTCAAATGTTGATGCCTTACTGTTAAAAGGAGCGTTATCACTTCACCGGGAGAAGCTGGATGATGCCATTTCTGTCTTCAGAAAAGCAGAGGATCAGGCACCTGATAACAGCAAGGTTTATTTGGCATTGGCAAGGGCATACTCCCAAAAAAAGGACCTGAATCAGGCAGAGCTTTTTCTGAAAAAGGCCATATCTGTCAGCGAGAAGGGGAAGGGCCGGGTGCAATCAAGGCTTGCCCTGTCTTCACTCTATGAATCCACAGGACAGGAAAAAAAGGCAGAACAAGAAATTAAGATTATTATTGGAGAAAATCCTGATGATGTGGATGCCCTGTTGATAATGGCCGGTTTCTATGTGCGAAACGGCCGGGATGCAGAGGCGGAATCAACACTTCAACAGGCAATAGACCTTTTCCCCGAGGCAACATCCCCTCTGTTGGCCTTTTCCGAGCTCCAGGTGAAGAAGGGGCATAAAGACAAGGCCGTGATTACACTTGAGAAGGCCCACAAGTTATCTCCGGATAATGCAAATATCAAGGCAAAATTAGCTGACCTCAAATATGATCAAGGGAAATTTGAGGAGGCCAAATCCCTGGTTGAGGAAGCGTTAACAAGGAATTCTATCCATCCCATTGCCCTGCTGGTAAAGGCGAAACTTGCTCTGAAAGACAAAGATTTAAAGACTGCAATTGAGTTGCTGGGAGAAATCCTTGACAGGCAGCCCGGAAACCCGGAGGCACTGTATTACAGGGGGCTTGCTTATCTGGGTTCGGGTGAGCTTACCAAAGCAGAAGATGATCTGCAAAAGCTGGTTTCAAGACAACCAGGGTTTTTAAAGGCCAGATTGTTGCTTGCTGATGTGGCCCTGAGAGAGCGTAAGCCTGAAATAGTCACAGAGCAGACTGAGCTGATATTAGCGCGCATTCCAGGTGAACCAAAGGCCCTGATTCTCCATGCTTCTGCTGCCATGATGAACAAGGATTTTAAGACCGCTGAAAAAGACCTGCAAAGGGTCCTTAAGGAATCTCCGGATGACGTGTCCGTCCGCTATCTCCTGGGTAGAACATATATGGCGCAAAAGGAGATTAAAAAGGCAAAAGAGTCTTTTAGGGGATTGCTATCGGAAAATCCAGGGCACCTTCCTGCGCTGACGTCTCTGGTGGCGCTTTATATATACGAAGAACAGCCGGATAAGGCACTTGGTCTTTGCGATGAAATGAGGAAAAGGCAGCCGGATAACGCGGCAATAGCCATGATTCAGGGAAGACTGCTTTTGCAGACCGGGCATACAGATCAGGCGGAAGCCGCTTTTAAAGATGCCATGGAGTTGAATCCTGATCTCATAGGGCCATATGTCTCTCTGGCAAAGATCTATATATCAACAGACAAGGCAGAGGAAGCTATTGCCCAGTACAGGATTCTCCTGGAAAAGAATCCTGATCTTGTAAGTGCTTACATGGCTATAGGCACCGTGGAAGAACAGCTAGGGCATTATGATAAGGCAGAGGAGGCCTATCTGCAGGCCCTGGAAATAAAACGGGATTTTGCGCCGGCTGCAAATAATCTGGCATGGCTGCTGGCGGAAAAAAAGCACGATCTGGACAAGGCCTTTATCTATGCACAGAAGGCCAAGGCCGCAGCCCCTGGACAACCGGCTATTCTGGATACTGTTGGTTGGATACTTACGAAAAGGGGGAGCTACGAGCTTGCCATGTCAAACTTCGAAGAGGCCATTCAGAAATGGCCGAATCAGCCTACCATCCACTATCATATGGCTGTGGCTTTGAAGGGGATGAAAAAGACTGATGCCGCAAAAGAGGAACTTAAGAAGGCGATCAATACAAAAGAGGAGTTCCCCGAGATTGAAGATGCCAGGAGGCTTCTGGAAGAGCTGTCGTGATCGACTTTCGCAGTCTTAGTCGAAGCGACCTCGAAAGCTGGGCAAAAAATCTGGGCCTGCCGGCCTTCAGGGGCCGGCAGCTCTTTAGCTGGCTTTGGAAGCCCGGGTTCCGGGATTTCTCCCAAATGACCGACTTCCCCAAGGCCTTGAGGGCAAAGGTTTCCCAAAAGGGCCTGCTTACCAACCTCAAGCTTGTGGCAGACCAACGTTCTGTTGATGGCACAAGCAAACTGGCCTGGAGACTGCCGGATGGTTTAGTGGTGGAAAGCGTTGTGATACCTGAACGGGGCCACAACACCCTTTGCATATCCAGCCAGGTCGGGTGTGCTATGGGGTGCAGGTTTTGTCATACTGCCAGGATGGGTTTTCGTCGTCACCTTGTCCCTTCAGAGATCGTGGGACAGGTCCTTGCCGCATTAGAACATATTGGAGAAAGGGAACAGCTCAGAAATCTCGTATTCATGGGGATGGGAGAGCCCCTTGCAAACTACGGGAATGTCTTAAAGTCCATTTACATACTCACTGATGACCTTGGACTAAACTTCTCATTGCGCAGGATAACCGTATCTACCTGTGGTCTGATCCCTGAGATATTACGTCTTGGTCAAGATACAGACGTAGGCCTTGCCATTTCTTTGAATGCCCCTGATGATAAGACCCGGGATAAGATAATGCCCATTAACAGGCGCTATCCCCTTCCACAGCTCATTGAGGCATGCCGAAATTATCGGCTTTCCCGCAGGAGGCGTATTACTTTTGAATATCTCCTCCTTGCCGGTGTAAATGACAGCGTCGAACAGGCAATTTCACTTGCAAAACTTCTCAAGGGGATTCCTTCAAAAATCAACTTGATACCTTACAACGAAAGCAGTGATATCCCCTTCAAACGCCCTATCCACGAACAGGTTCTGGCATTCCAGCAAGTGCTCAAAGAGGCTAACTACACTGCCATCATAAGAAAGAGCAAAGGGCGAGACATATCCGCCGCCTGCGGTCAGCTCTATGCAGAAATAGAGGCCTAAATAATCATTGGTAAAATTTTGGCCAAAGATTCAGATAAACGATATTTGGCGAGGTCATCATACGGAGTAGGATCTCTGTTGACAATTATAACAGGCTTTCCATTTGAATAAGCAACATCAACAAAAGAATTGGCTGGAAATACTTGAAGCGAGGTCCCCAGTGCCATAAATAAATCACACTCCCTCGAAGCCTTTTCTGCAATTACCAGATGCTCAGGATTTAGACCCTGACCAAAGGATACGGTATTTGGTTTAAGGAGTCCCCCGCATTTCTCACATTTTGGCTCAACTTCACCGATATCAATCCTTTCAAGTACAGGCTTAATGTCAATAACTCTATTACAGGATAAACAAATTGTTTCCCTGTTGGTTCCATGGAGCCTGATAATTCTTTTTTTGTCTACTCCTCCTTTCTCATGCAGTCCATCAATATTCTGAGTCAACAGCCAAAAGAGTTTTCCCTGTTGATCTAATTTACCAATTGCCAAATGAGCATGGTTTGGTTTTGCTTTAAGCATCGAGGGTATAGTTTCACTTTTGTATTTCCAATAATATATTCGTTTTTCTCTGTCACTGATAAATTCCTGGATCGTAACAGTCTTATATTTGCTCCAGACACCTCCCGGACTTCTAAAATCAGATATTCCGGATTCAGTAGACATCCCCGCCCCGGTAAGGATAGTGATTTTATTTGATTCTTGGATTAATTCTTTAACGTTTTCTAAACTCATCTTAGGATCATACAGGAAATTGTCTCGCCCTGCTATCTTGCCAATTCACTGAATTTGGAGTAAACAGCCTCACTTGAACCTGAATTGAGCGATTAGCTGTTAGCCATTAGCGTTTAGCTTTGAAAAATGGTTCATCACGGATTAGTGTGGTAATCCGTGATGAACAGCTATTAGCATTTAGCTTTTAGGTGTTAGTAACCTATTTGGAAAACAGCAGCAAATTAACAGCTAATCGCTAACAGCTAACCGCTAATGGCTAACCGCTCAAAATAGGTTGATTGGAGTTGATTGGTGGAGTTTTAATTTTGATGTGTTAGAGGGAATGAGTT
>JAUWHV010000058.1 GCA_030605675.1 Deltaproteobacteria bacterium
CAGTGCACGAAGAACACGAAGAAATCATAAAACCATCTGATTGAGAGATACGGAGAGGATGATGTAAATCCTAATTTTCACAGCACAGCACCTTCTTGGCGAATATTGCAGAATAGTGGTTCACTCTGATCCCTCTGAAAGGCTTTCACTTCATCAACGAAGATGGTTACGACATCACAGCGTTGATGTAAACCATCTTCGTGTTTCTTCGTGGCCTTCGTGGTGAAAAGAACATGATAGAAAAATCTCAAATTATAACCATTCACAGTTGTGTCTCGTGGTAGTGCTAATTTCTGAAAATCACTCATTGAATACCTCCTTCTATTACCCTTCGGGCCACCCTCTCGGAGTGTAAGGAGGTATTCAATTTTAGTCACCACCATGCTACCTGCATAGCACAGCTGGGACCCACCAGTAAAACTGGTGGATTATGTTTTCTATTCAACTGGGCAAGCATTTCACCCCAGTACCATCTGCCGGAGCTACGGGGCAGGCAGGGTGAACATTCCGCAGGGCAGGCAGACTTTCACAGACACAGACAGGCGAAATAGAGTTTCATGCGCGGGGGTGATAAGCCCTTCGTCATGAGCATTTAGGCTACTTCTTTTAATTTTCCACTGACGAGCTTGTGCAACGAACTTGAAATCAGAGTCTGATAGGGAATGCCTTCTTTGGCGGCTCTTTTCTGGATCCTTTCCAAATCGCGGGATGAAATTCTTATATTGATACGTCTGTCTTTCTGAAGAGTCTTACGAGCCGCCTCCTCCAGTTTTCGTTTTTCTTCTCTGAAATTGCGGATGCTTTCAAATTCCCCACGTTCAAAATCACGCAGAATTTGAAGCTCTTCCTCGTCAAGTTTTAGTCTGTTAGTCTTCATTCAAATACTCCCTGGTTGCTTTTCTACTGGGAATTATTGTTTTCAGAAATCGAGTTCCTTTCTCCTTCACATAGGGCACCAAATAAACGTAACCCTCTACGTTGAGAATAATGATGTTCTGATTAGGGTACCGGTCTTTGTCGGGATGTCTGATAACGTCCAGTACATCACCATTATGAATGTGAAACACCACGTCCTCGAAACCGATACCTCTGGTCTTTTCCAGAAACAGATTTTTCTCATCGTTCCAGTCAAATTTACTCATTTTACATACGATAGACCAAACGTGTGCCTATTGTCAACATAGGCATAGCTATTTCCTTTGTGCAATAGAAAATATCCGTACAACATGAACTTGTAAGAAATGAAATTTTCCTAACTATTTAGCTGGATAGACTGAAGGTAGAAGGCTAATAGGGACAAATCATGCGTGATCACATAAAATTAGGTGGATAGACTGAAGACTGTTAGAGACGAAACTTAGGGCGTTTGAGCGTTGCGAGATGGTTGAAGTACTTCAGTCTTCAGCCTTCAGTCTTCAACCTGAATAGTTACAATTAACCGTTGTATACAATATATAATTCTGAGGGCCATGGCTCTTTAAGGAGTGTGGCCCTTACTTTTTTACAATCGGCTTCTTCTATTGAAAATATATGCCAGGCAAGGTAATAGTATTTCCCGCCGGAAAGGCAATTGCCCAGCAAAGCCGACTGAGTTGGGAAAGTGGACCACAGGCTTTCCGGCCATAAATTATATCACAATCAGAAGGAGAAAGCATGTGTCGACTTAGCGCCATTACCTCCAGTTCATATTTTTCTCCCATGGAAAATATCCTGGCGCTGGAGACCATGAAGGAAGGCCACGATGGCTCCGGCCTAGGCCTGGTCTTGAAGGACCTGGGTGGGCCATTTGAAGACCTCAAGAGTTATCCTGTTCTTTCCGGCACCTGTACAAAAAAAGGCCTTGAAATGCTGGATGACTACATGCAGGAAGCAGGCTTTCGTGTCAAATACAACTGGGAACCAAAGGTCAAGCGAGTTGTGGGCATGGAGATAGAGCCCCGTGACCACTATTTTGCCAAAGCCTATCAGTATCCCTCGCCCTATGAGCCAAAGGCCCAGGTTGAGTGGGAACGGCTCCTGCTCGAGACCAGGCTGGACCTGAGGCGTATGGGAGAAAAAGATCAGTCCCTCTTTGTATTCTCTTTTTACCCTGATTGCCTCACATTGAAGGAGGTGGGAGATCCATTGCAGATAGGGGAGTTCTTTGGCCTGGATGATTTGTCTCTGCAGGCCAAGGTGATCCTGGCCCAGGGGCGACAAAACACAAACTATGCCATCTACCTCTATGCCTGTCATCCCTTCTTTATACAGGGTTACTGCACCATGACTAATGGCGAAAACACGGCATTTGTACCTATCCTGGAGTACTTGACCAGCCGGGGATTCTCCGGTTACACAGGCTACGACAGCGACAGTGAGGTGTTTGCTCACATCCTGCATTTCACCCACCGGCAGCTCAAATACCCCCTGACCTATTATAAAGATATCATCACCCCATTAAAGGACGAAGAGATCCGTGAACGAGCAGACGGCAAGGCCATCAGCCTGCTCAAAAAGAGTCTTCGACCCCTGTGCATAGACGGTCCTAACATGGTCATCGGTTTTATACCTGATGGAACAATCTTCATGGTACAGGACTCCAAAAAGCTCAGGCCCGGGGTTGTTGGCGGGGCCAAGGGAAAATACGCCCTTATGAGCGAGATGTGCGGTCTGGACAGGGCAATCCCCCAACGTGACCGCTCTGCTGACATTTTTCCTTCAAAATATGACATGGTAATGGTGACACCCAACGCCCAGGAGGTCCAGGTATGGAACCAGCTTCACGGCTAGACCACAATGGACAACTGGCTCTGCAAGAATTCCCCTATGTCATTCAATGGAGGGAGGACCGTTGTACCCGCTGTGGCCGTTGTACCGCAGTATGTCCGCAACAGGCTATAGAGCCTGCTGTCTTCGCCCAGCGACTCGTGCATTCTGAATCCGGCACCCCGATGCCCAGCACTGTACGAAAGGTATCCCATGGAATCCGCCAGGTTAATGACATTGATCGCTACTGTACCGGTTGCGGAATGTGCAGCCTGGTATGTCCGAATGTGGCAATTGTCCCGCATTACAATCCACATCATAAGTTTCTGTTTCACAAGAACCTTGGAGGAACGCCGTATAAGCGCGGTGGAAGGCGCAATGATCCCAGCCCTAGTACGCTGGACAAGCTCAAATTTACCCGCATCTCAATGTTGACAGACCCTGCTTTGGATGCAGGCAGACACGAGTTCCACATCAGGACCCTTTTAGGACGCATCCCGCCTCCGGAAAAGCTGCCCCTCAAGGTGACTGACAACCGATTGATCGTGGAAGACGACCACTTTATCCCTCCTGTGAGGGAGATATTCCCCATCCGCATCGGAAGCATGTCCATAGGCGCACTTTCTCCACACATGTGGGAAGGCCTGGCCATGGGCATCACTTATCTCAATGAGGTGGAAGGAATTCCGGTGGTTATGTGCTCCGGGGAAGGTGGTATGCCGCCCAGGCTTCTGCGCTCTCGCTTTCTCAAATACTTCATACCTCAGATCGCATCCGGCTATTTCGGATGGGATGAGATCATCCACGCCCTGCCGGATATGGTCGAGGACCCGTGTGCCATTGAGATCAAGTACGGCCAGGGTGCAAAGCCCGGAGACGGCGGTCTGTTGATGTCTTACAAGGTACTGAAGCTCATTGCCGGGATACGCGGTGTCCCGATGCACATCGACCTTGCCTCTCCTCCCACACACCAGACCAAATACTCCATCGAGGAGGCAGTGGCCAAGATGATCCAATCCATGTCCATGGCCTGGGGTTTCCGCGTCCCTGTGTATCCCAAGATTTCCGGCACCAAGACCGCCCAGGCGGTTCTAAATAACCTGGCCAGAAACCCCTATGCTGCTGCCCTGTGCATTGACGGTGAAGACGGTGGAACCGGGGCGGCCTATAATGTCTCTATGGACAAAATGGGGCATCCCATCGCTTCCAATATCAGAGACTGCTATCTGGATCTGGTCAAACAGGGGAGACAGAACGAACTTCCTCTTATCGCTGCCGGTGGAATGGGCAAGACAGGGAACCTGGCAGCAAATGCCGCTGCCATGATAATGCTGGGGGCCAGTGCTGTAGATATTGGAAAATATATCATGCAGACAGCAGCCGGATGCCTGGGAGATGAGTACAACCGGTGTAACCTTTGCAACACAGGCAAATGCCCCCGGGGCATTACTACACAGAATCCCAAGCTCTACCGCCGGTTGGACCCTGATAAAGTGGCTGAGCGAGTAGTGGAGGTCTTCAAGAGCGCTGAGATAGAACTGAAAAAGATCTTTGCCCCTATGGGCCGGAGTACTCAGTTGCCAATCGGTATGTCAGACGGCCTCAGTGTTGGAGACAAGGCTATAGCTGAGAGGTTGGAGATTGATTATGCCTGCTAAAGAGCCACTTGCAAAACTCATCTTTGGCCCGATGGCTGCGTTGATCGTCGGTGAAAAATGCTCACGTACCCAAGTACGCTCCGCGTTTTCACCTCCTCGCGCCTTGCCCTCGAACAAAATTTTGAGTTTTGCAAGCGGCTCTTGCGGAAAATTCCTCGTTTCCGGATCAGAAACTAAAGAAAGATAACCCTGAACGGTGAACCCTGAACCTCTGAACGTCTAAAACATTTATAACTAGTAATTATGACATTGGAAATACTGACAATTAACAGCAATCCCAGCGGCCGGCGTGTCTCCTCCAAGGCCCTGGAGGAGCAGATGCAGCAGGCTGTCACTGATGGAGTCCGGCAACTGGTTATCCAGGCCCAGGGACAACATGGTATTGGCGGCCGGATCTGGCCCAGGAATGAGAAGGTCTCCATAACTGTTCGCGGGCCGGTGGGCCAGCGCCTAGGCGGCATGGGCATGTCCGGAACGGAGATTGTGGTTGAAGGCAGTAGCTCGGACGATGTGGGCTGGCTCAACTGCGGTGCCAAAATCACAGTGCTGGGAGATGTGACCAACGGGGCCCACAATGCCGGTGCCCAGGGAATTCTGTATGTGCAGGGCGGCGGCGGAGCCCGCTGTGAAACAATGACTAAACGGAATCCCCGCTTTGAACCGCTCCAGTCCTGGTATTTCAGGGATGTAGGGGATTCCTTTGCCGAGTTCAAGGCCGGGGGCATTGCAGTGGTCTGCGGCGTTAATCCTCGAAACCCTGAAAATGTCCTGGGCTACCGGCCCTGCGTGGGCATGGTGGGTGGCACCATCTACTTCCGGGGCCCCATTAAGGGATACAGCGCCAAGGATGTCAGGCTGGTGGATCTGACACCCAAAGACTGGGAGTGGCTTACTGAAAACATAAAGCCATATCTGGAGGCAATAGACCATACTGAATACCACGATCTTTTGACCCAGGACCCGTCGCATTGGAAAAAACTAATCGCCCATACCCCTGCAGAGCGCACGGCGCGATTAGGGCTGAAGATGCCCTTCAGCGAATTTCGCACCCAGGTCTGGGAAGAAGATGTTGGCCATGGAGGGATCTTTGGGGAATATCTGGAACAGCCACAGACTATCCTTCCCTATATTACCATCGGCGCAGACCGCCGGCTCAAACCGGTCTGGAACAACGAGAAATATCTGCCACCCTGCGTGGCCGCATGTCCTTCGGGGATCCCCTCAAATAAACGCGCAGCCCTTATCAGGGAAGGTCGTCTGAAAGAGGCCCTTGCACTCGTCCTGAACTACAGCCCGTTTCCCGCAACAGTCTGCGGTCAGGTCTGCCCTAATCTCTGCATGCAGGCCTGCACACGCGCACAATTTGACAGGTCCCTTGATATTGCCGCTATGGGCCGCCTGAGTTTGGATGTTCCTGCGCCCAAACCTGCTCCTCCTACCGGGCGCAAAGTGGGGATCATCGGCGGCGGGCCTGGAGGCATGTCAGCAGCCTGGCAACTGGCTCTCAAGGGGCATGAAGTAGATCTATACGAGGCGGCGGATCGTCTTGGGGGCAAAATGGAACTCTGTATTCCCAGAGAGCGTCTGCCCCATGAGGTGCTGGAAAAAGAGATATCCCGCTTCAATGAGATCGGAATCCATGTGCATCCTGGGCAGCGGATTGACCTCAAGGCATTTCAGAAGATCTACGAGGATCATGAACTCGTCATCATTGCCTGCGGTGCGCATCAGCCCCGCATTATCCCCTTCCCTGGAAACGAAGATGTCATAGCCGGCATTGAATTTTTAAAGGCTGTTAACCAAGAGAAAAGGCCGGATTTTGCGGACCAGAATGTGGTCGTCATCGGTGCTGGAAATGTGGGCATGGACATCGCCTGCGAGGCCTACAACGGTGGAGCGGCCTCGGTTACGGCAGTGGACATCCAGCCCCCCGCCGGCTTCGGTAAGGAACAGGAGGCGGCAGAGGCCAAGGGGGCCCGGATCCTCTATCCCAAAATAACAGAACGTTACGACAAGGCAGAACGGACGATCTATTTCAAGGACGGCACATCCCTGGATGCCGATACGGTCATCATCTCTATTGGAGAGGTCCCTATTCTGGATTTCCTCCCTCGGGAGATCCATACCGAGCGGGGCTTCATCGTGGTGAACGAGATGGGCCAGACCTCGGATGTGAAGGTCTTTGCCGTTGGTGATGTCACGCGGCCCGGACTTATCACTCATGCCATCGGTGCGGGACGCCGGGCAGCAGAAACAATACATGCCATTATGATGCACACGGATTATGAGCCTGAAAAACGGCCCGCTATTCCCTATGACCGGATTAATCTCGTCTATTATGAGGTCTCCCACGGCGAGGAATTTGTCCCGGAACAGGAGGCAGACCGTTGTGCCTCCTGCGGGGCCTGCAGGGATTGCCACATGTGCGAAAACACATGTTATCAGGGGGCAATCAAGAGGACAGAGGGGCCAAAGGGGGAATTTGAATATACGGTTATCGAAGATAAGTGCATAGGATGCGGCTTCTGCGCAGCCGTTTGCCCCTGTGGGGTGTGGGAGATGGAGGAAAATATTTGATTGCGATCATTGATTACAGAGCTGGAAATCTGAAGAGTGTAGAATGTGCCCTAAAAAAGTTGGGGTTTTCATGTTGTATAACTCATAATAATGAAGAAATACTCGGTTCCGAAAGGATCATCTTTCCCGGAGTGGGGGCGGCCGGGCAGGCAATCGCCGACCTGAGACATCTTGGCCTGGATGAAGTCTTAAGGCAGGCCCTTGAGACCGGCAGACCTATCCTGGGAATATGTCTGGGTGCGCAGATCATTTTGGATAAAAGCGAAGAGAACAGTGCGCAGTGTTTAGGACTGATCAGCGGAGATGTTAAGCTGTTTCCCTCTCCTCTTTTTTCCAAAGAAAAAGAGCGCCTTAAAATACCACATATGGGATGGAACAGCGTTCATTTAATCAAGAGGCATTCGGTGCTGGAAGGGATTAAGCCGGCTGATGAATTCTATTTTGTCCATTCCTATTATCCAATGCCCGCTTCAGATAAATGCGTCATCGGGACTACTGATTACGGAATAGAGTTTCCGTCAATTATTGGCCATAAGAACCTGATAGCCGTGCAGTTTCATCCTGAAAAGAGCGGAACCCCCGGTCTGAAAATCCTAAAGAATTTCTGTACATGGAACGGTCATTATGCTGAGTAAAAGGATCATACCCTGTCTTGATGTGAGAGATGGGAAGACAACAAAAGGCATAAAGTTCAAAAAGAATGTGGATATCGGCGACCCAGTGGAAATGGCCAGGTTTTATTATGAAGAGGGTGCGGATGAAATTGTTTTTTATGATATAACTGCTTCCAGTGAGCGGCGGGATATTATGATAGATGTTGTTCGCCGTGTGGCTGAGGAAATTTTTATACCCTTTTCTGTGGGCGGAGGAATCAGGACCATTGAGGATATGCGCGCCGTGCTCCTGGCCGGGGCGGAAAAAGTGAGTGTCAACACAGCAGCAGTGAAGGACCCTGAGATCATTTCCAGGGGGGCAAGGGCCTTTGGGAGCCAGTGCATTGTGCTTGGCATGGACGTTAAAAAGGTCGAGCCTTCTGACAAAACTCCATCGGGTTATGAGATTGTCATCCACGGCGGCAGGACGTATACAGGCATTGATGCCCTTGCCTGGGCAAAGAAGGCAGAGAACTTAGGGGCAGGCGAGATATGCCTGAATTCCATTGATGCGGACGGCACAAAGCAGGGTTATGAAATCGCGCTGACCTCGCTTATTTCCGAAAATGTGAACATTCCGGTAATTGCCTCTGGTGGTGCGGGAAACATAAATCATATGCATGATGTGCTGAAGTATGCCAAGGCAGATGCCGCACTCATAGCATCTATTGTCCACTATGGGACCTATACCATCAAACAGATCAAGGATGAACTGCATTCCCGCGGCATAAAGGTTCGTAACACCTGGTAAATTAAACCACTACTTTTCACCACAGAGGTACGGATGACACCTTTTTTTCGTTCTCAGGCAAAGCCTGGGAACGAGGGCAAAGAAAAGTAACCCTGAACCTCTGAACCCGTGAACACTTACGAAAATATGTTCGCTAAAGCCTAATTGCCGTCATAGCGGTAAAATGGAGCTGTTTAAATTCTAAAAGGATGCATTAACCTGTTCGTTTGTAGAAATTTATCGTCAAAGCGGTAATTTAATAGTATAGAAATTCCCTTTTCCTTGGGAGCTTTATTTGCCAGTTCCATTGTCACTCCTTTTTCTGGCATATTACCTCCTCTATCAACAATGCCAACTTCTTTGAGTCGTGTCGCACAATACCATCAGCAGTGTCTAGCATATCGGATGCATAGATTTTGCGATTTCCCCACCATTTATCACTGTCATCAGTTTCAACAAATTTCGCTTTTTGTTTCCTGTATTGTTCTAAGAGTTTGTCGTCCGGTTCAGCCGTATTACATATTATTCCATCAACCTGTCGCTCAATATATACCTCAAGCATTCTAACGAAATCATGTCCGGTAAAATCATCCGTTTCGCCAAACTTGGTCATGATATTGACAACGTATAAAAGTGTTGCGCTTGTCTCCTGGAGCGCCTCTTTAACGTCTGGAACGATAAGGTTCGGAATAATGCTGGTAAACAGGTCGCCTGGCCCGATAACAATGTAGTCCGCGCATTTGATCGCCTCGACTACTGGTAAGTAGACAGAAATAGAATCACTGTAGTGCGGAACCAGGAAGACATCCCGGATTTTTTCACGCTGCGCGCCTCGCGGCACATCAATAGCTGTTTGACCATAAATACGTTTCCCGTCCCTCAATTCAGCAACGAGAGTTGCCTTGTCGATGGTAACCGGCAAGATCGTGCCCTGGACATCAAGGATTTCAGCGAGCGCCTGTATACCTGTCGGAAAACTGCCCGTATATCGTGAAAGCATTGTAAGGAGCATGTTCCCTGCATTGTGTCCCTGTAGACGTTTATCGCTGATAAACCTTTTCAGCAAAATCGTTCGCGCGATATCGCGATGGGGCGAAAGCGCCAGGATGCATTTAAGCACATCTCCAGGCGGCAGAATCCCGAGTTCATCGCGCAACCTGCCGGTGCTCCCGCCGCTGTCAACCATTGAGACCACCGAGGTAATCTCAATTCCCTCTAAGTCTCTCAATCCGGAAAGGAGTGCAAACTGCCCGCTTCCTCCACCAATTGTTACGACTTTTTGTTTTTTACTTCTCATGCTTAGCGCCTTTTTGTATCTGTGCAAGATTCTGTGGAAAAAATTGTCTCGGCAATCTTTTCGGCAGACATCCCGAAAAGCTGTTCAATCTCAAGCAGGTCAAGATATTCATCCCTCCAGGCTAGGCTTGTCTCCTCAACAAGGTGTTTGATGTGATGATATTTCCCGCCCAGGGCATCCACTTTCTTTTGAAGCTCCACCTCTTTTTTGAAAACCACGTTAAACAGCACCAGGTAGTCAATATTTGTGCCTGCTGACATGACCGGGATCACAAGAATGCTTCTGTTGTCCCTTTTCCCTTTGCCGATAAAGACATTTGCTTTTTTTACGATAATGCGCTTGGTACCCCGCAACCTGCTGTCCGTCTCTACCCGAGAGACAAGCGCTGCAGCACTCCCCTCCTTCTTTATGAGTTGGATAGTAGAATCATCAACAGGTTCTCCCAGAAAATTTAGACCAGCTACCCTGTAAAGGGTGGCCCCTCTTATCTCGGCGAGAACTTCCTGTAAACGCCTCAGGACGAGGACATTGCTGTTTGTAAGCTGGTTTTTGCTAAATCCGTGGTCTTGTAAGGCTTCAAAAAGCAGGCCCTCCACCTTTTCAATGATCCTGCTTGTGCCAACGGTCACTGTCTTGGCCTGGTGTTTGATGGCGTCAATGGGTCGGGCCATTGTATTGATGACGTTTCCTATGCACTCGGAAAACGCGCCCAGCATGTTGGGTGCGGTCCCCTTTATCCCAAAATCAAACTCAAAATCTGACATGGGAAGCCTTCCTGACAGGTACTTTAGCAAAAGGGTAAGGTCTGTGGCCATATTGAGTTCCATGGCGGTTGCGTATCGGTTTCGTCGTATCCTCTCTTTAAAGGCAGAATAAAACCGGGCAACTTTTTCTCGAAATCCCGCATCGAGCACGATCTCATACACGTCCATCCCCTGGTCCGTGGACACGGCAATATGTTCATTCATTTCCTGCCGGAAATTATATAGGAAACGTGATTCTTCATTAATGGCCAGGGCCGCATAGTACCCCCACATGTGACCAGCCAGGGTATTTATAATGGGTGCAAAGCGTTCCTTTACCTCTGGAACCCGGATCACTGCGTCAGCGTATGGATCAAATCGGCGCTCATCTTCTGTGGCAACCACGATGGGTACAGCCTGATGAGCCTTGAATATCGCCGTGTCCTTAACAATGTCGCTTAGGACATCTTCCCGGTTGCCTGCTGCACACACAAAGATGAGGGGTTCTGCAGAAAGATCTATGTGCTTTTTATCTTCAACCACATCTGAAGAGATTGTCTTGTAGCATAGCTCGCTAAGTTTTATCCTTATCTCATCGGCAGATATTTTGTTCGGACCGCTTCCCACAATAGCCCAGTACCGCTTGGTAACGGCATACTTCTCAGCAGAACTGCCGATCTCTTTGTGTCTTGCCAGCACTTTTTTCATGGTGTCAGGGAGTTTGAGAAGTTGTTCGATCTCGGCCAGGACAAAATCATCTGTTGTGCTCCCGATCAACTGGGCGAGCTTAAGGCCCAGGATGCTACCTGCTGCAATCTGGGAATAGTATGCCTTGGTTGAGGCCACAGACATTTCAATATCTCTGCCGGTACTGGTATAAAGCACGCCATCCACTTTGAAGGTGATGTCTGAGTCTCGCCTGTTCACAATGGCCAGGGTATAGGCACCTTGCTCCCTTGCCATATCAACCGCACGATTCGTATCAGTGGTAGTTCCGGACTGGGTGATGGCAACGACCAGGGTGTCCTCAAGGGTGTCATCGACCATGAACCCGCTGAATTCAGAAGCCTTGAAGGAAGCCACCCGGATATCTTCGCCTTTCAGGTAATAGCTTAGCAATTCAGCACACACTGAAGACGCAACGCCTGCTGTGCCCTGGCCTATGAAAAAGACATTGCGGATACCCCCTCCCCTCAGGGCTTGTTCAAGGCGAGGGGGTATGGCTGAATCGTCCAGGAGAACCTGAGGGTACTTCTTACCGTCTTTTTCAACAATGGCCAGGCGACCCTGGATAGTCTGCTCCACGGAGCCTGGAGACTCTGAGATTTCTTTGAAGAAATAGTGAGGATAATTCTGGCGGTCGATATCTCTTGAAGTAATCTCCGTTTTTTTGACATCCTTTTCAGAAAGGTCAACAGGAGTCCCATCATAGTACATGGCCCTGATGCCCTCAATGCCTCCGCTGCTATCCTGGTCCAATACAAATAATTGTCCCTGGGTACTGCCGGATATGCCTTCAACCACCCTATCACCGGCCATCTTAACGTAACGAGAAGTCTCCTCAACAAACCCATAGGTCTCAGAAGCCGGCACATAGTGATCTTTTGCCAGTCCCACAAACATCGCCTGCCCGCTTCCTTTCTGTGCGAGAAACAATTTTCCTGGCGCAAGATCAGTGTGCATGGCAATGGCATGGGATCCGTCAAAATCATTCACCGCCAAGAGGACCGATTCCTCAACTGTTTTGCCCGTGTTGAGATATTTTTCTATCTGAAGAGGAATTATCTTTGTATCCGTGGTAATCGGGTCGGCAATTGAGTTACCGGTCTCTCTTTCATAATCCCTTTTCAGGCTCATGTAATTATCAATGTCCCCATTAAGGCAAACATGAATGGTGCCTGATCCGAGATTTGACTCAGAGACATCCACGTGGCCTTTCTCATGAGAGTCGTCTTGCTCAACGCCAAGATTGTCAACAGGGTGGCAGTTGGCTTCACTGATCTCACCGACCGATGCCCAGCGGGTGTGAGCTATTGTGGTCTGATACAGGTGAGGAAACCTGATCAGGTGCTGAAATACGGCATCTTCACGAACCTGCTTTCTCAGATATTGAACGTTATCCCCAAGACTTCCTATCTCAGCAGCTATCTTGTAAGTAAATGCCAATGATACCGTGGAGCCACGCCTATTGACCCTGATGCTGCAATTTACCAAAACCCGGCCTGCCTGTCTGGCCTCAAACTCATCAAGTAGCGATGCCTCTTGCAATGTCTTCTGAAACTGCGAAAACGTAGTGTCATCAAGCATAAAAAAGAGTGAGATCCCAGCCGAGTCTCTTCCCCTGACTTCGAGACGATCCAGGTTATTAAAAACGAGGTTGATCCCCTTGAGTTGTCTGATCACAAGTGGGTTCTCTTCGTATTGTTCAAAACTCCCAAGGGCCTTTATCTTCTCAATATTCTCCAAGACATCGTGCTTCAGAGACCACACTATGTCTTTTAACTGAGTAAGCTGACTAGTAATAAGCTCGTAATCTTCGGGTGCCAGACGCCCTGTTGTTTGGATGCGGGCCTTCTCTTCGGTCTCGATTAGCCTTTCGAGTTTTGGGCAAAGAGCAGAGACTCTATCCTTGCAGCCACTACTATTAAAAAAGCATTCATAGAAGCTGTCCTGAGCTTTGAGCTTGTCACAGAGACGTTTTATCTCGGCCAAAAGTTCTTTCCCGCCCAGATAGTACTCTTTTTGCCTCAACCCTTTCTGTTTGAGCCTCTCCCAAGTGTATTCAAACAAATCCTTTACCTTATGCTCAAGCTCGTCAACCGGCAAATCCGCTGTCCGGACAGATCGCCTCTTGAACGCCAGAATGCCCGTTATCCCGCAGTTTAAGATTCCAGGCTCATAGGGGAATAGTACAACCGAACCTTCCGGAACCGTTTTCAGGCTCCTTCCAAAGCAAAGGCCGGTCACACCCTTTTTCCTCAGAAATGCCTTAATTTTCTTTAGGATCATGTCTTCTCCTCATCTAATCCGGGCAAGCCAAAATCAAAATCCCGAGAAAGAATTCAGCTCTGCTTCGCTCCGCAATTGGAATGATGGAATAATGGAATATGGCTATTGGGTTAACTCAGCATAAGTTGTTGGAGGACACCCTAAGCAAACAGCCGGCAAACGATTAAAAAGCTGGCCTTCCCAAAATCTTCGGTTAAAACGATAACAGAACTCATCCAAATAGTCTTAAAAATGTTTCTGGTCGAGACCATGGAATGTACCACTGACAAATGATTTAGCGTTTGATATTATAATCTCAAGATTTCGAAAAATAATAGCAGACAAAATTAACAAAACAAGCCAAAATAGTTTGGCTCTGGTATCAGGATCGCTAATCGGCATCTTGAATTTAAAACAAATGCTGTTTTAATTGCACCATCTGTACATGAATTTTGTAGAAAATTGGGAGAAAGAGAAGGCTGGCTCAGAGAATTTGCCCGGACCCCCGGGTGCTGTCTCATATATACTTTTTCCTAGGTGCAAAGCCAAACCATTTTTAGTGTAATCAGATATTCGATCTTTTGCACGATCACGAGCGCAAAGACCAGGGATGTACACAATGTTACCTGAATGGCTCACCAGTTTCAACTGCTTGACATTTTTGACCTGATGGATACGTTTACTTTCTTACAGCGATTACTCTGGCAGTATTTTCCAAAGTATTTTTGTAGAGCCGGCTTGCTGTAAAAGCTATGATATGATGAAACGATTACTTGTCTTCCAGCACATGCCATGGGAAGGGCCAGGACAACATTTGGTCCGTTCGGCAAAAAAGCTTGGTGTAGGGCTTGATATCGTAGAGGTCTGGCACAAACCCATTCCTGACATCAGCTCATATGACGGGCTGATTGTGTTGGGAGGCGGCCCGAATGTGGATCAGGAAGAGGACTATCCCTTTTTAAAGTCCGAAAAGGAGGCTATCCGCCGATCCCTTGAGACAGACATGCCCTACTTGGGATTTTGTCTTGGTCATCAGCTTCTTGCGGATGCATTAGGTGCTGATGTTGGAGCCAATTCTTGCCGAAGCGTTGGATTCATCCAGGGCCAGGTCACCCATGAAGGTCACACACATCCTGTCTTTCACGGCCTTCCAAAGAACCTTGCACTTTTTAAGTGGCACGGCCAGGCCGTACTTCCTCCTGTACCCGATTACATCAAAGTCCTGGTTACCTCTTCTGACTGTACTGTGGAAGCCATTTCAGTTGATGGAAAGCCCCATATCCTCGGCCTGCAGTTTGACAGTCACGCCGCCTCAGTGGTTGACGCGAGAAAGTGGTTGGAAAACGACAGGGAATGGTTGTCTCAGCCCCCTGGCGTGGACGCTGAAGCCATACTGAAAAACGCTCAGACCCATGAAGCCCTCATGGGCAAGCAATTCGAGATCTTTTTTAGCAATTATGTCCGGCTGATATTATGATAACCGTTAAATATATAGTATAGGAATTTCAATTTTTTTGACAGGATAAACAGGATAAATGAAAATCATGCCTGCCTGTGCGTCGCACGCAGACAGGTAAATCTTGTTCATCCTGTCAGAGAAGTCCCGCCGAAGGCGGCTAATTTAATTCAAAAGAGCCTTTTATAAAATGGAAGCTGAACATTCTGCCTTAGCAAGAAAAATACAGGAATTGACCGTGCTTTACGAGATCAGCCAACTGCTGGTCTCTATTCCTGATCCAAAAGAGGCCTTAGGCCCTGTTTTGGACATCCTTCATTCTAAAATGGGTGTGAAGAGAGGCACCATAACTCTATTAGACCCTGTCACTCAAGAATTGGGCATTAAAGTAGCCCACGGGCTGACCGACAGGGAAAGGCAAAGGGGACAGTATCAAATCGGCGAAGGGATTACGGGAAAGGTGGTAGAAACCGGAGAGCCTGTCATTGTCCCGCACATCGGGAAGGAACCTCTGTTCTTAAACCGCACCAAGGCCCGCGGGGATATCCAGAAAAGCAATATATCCTTTATTTGTGTACCCATCAAAATAGGTTCCTTTACCTATGGAACACTCAGTGCGGATCGACTCTTCAGCGAGGAAATTTCTTTTGAGGAAGACCTGAGACTACTGACAATTATTGCTTCCAATGTTGCCCAGGCCATAAAAATCAGCCGTATGATGGAGGAGGAAAAGGACCGCCTATGGCACGAAAATATTACATTACGGGAGCAGCTTAAAGAACGCTATAGCTTTTACAATATTGTGGGCAGGAGCAACAAGATGAGAGAGGTCTTCGAAATGATCGACAAGGTCTCGGCGAGCGATGCTTCCGTGCTTATCAGAGGAGAGAGCGGGACCGGCAAAGAGCTTGTGGCTAATGCCATCCACTACAACAGCTTGAGGGCAGAAGGACCGTTTATCAAGGTAAACTGTGCTGCTCTTCCGGAAACACTGATAGAAAGCGAGCTGTTCGGACATGAAAAGGGGGCTTTTACCGGGGCAACACAAAGAAGGATAGGCAAATTTGAGCGTGCCCATAGAGGCACTCTGTTTCTGGACGAGATCGGGACCCTTAGTCTCGCTGCCCAGGCCAAGATCCTGAGAGCGCTCCAGGAAAAAGAACTGGAACGGGTTGGAGGGGATAATACCATAAAAGTCGATGTACGAATTATCACGGCGACCAACAAGCCTCTGGAAAAGGCCCTTGAGAAAGGAAGCTTCAGGGAAGATCTTTATTATCGCCTAAACATATTTCCAATCTACCTGCCGCCTTTGCGGGAGAGAAAAACGGATGTTCTCCTGTTGGCGGATTATTTCCTTGAGAAGTACAGGAAGAAATACAAAAAAGACGTGAAAAGGATTTCCACCCCTGCCATTGATATGCTCATGCGCTATCACTGGCCTGGAAATGTGCGGGAACTGGAAAACTGCATGGAGCGGGCCATGCTTCTCTGTAATAATCATGTTGTCCACAGCTACAACTTGCCTCCGAGCCTTCAGACAGCCGAGTCATCAGAGACAGTTCCTTCCGGCTCGCTTTTCTCTGCCCTGGCTGTTTTCGAAAAAGATTTCATAATTGATGCATTAAAAAATACGCACGGCAATATAGCCAAAGCAGCAAGGCTCCTTGACACATCCGAAAGGATTCTGGGCCTCAGGGTAAAGAAATACGGTATTCAGTCTAAGCAATTCCGTTAAGCTTTATCTTTCTGTTAAAAAAACTGATGTGTCTCCATTTAGTTATCTCTTCAGCTTTGACTTGATGCTGAATTCTAACGTGAGGGCTTTGAACTGATTCCCTCGCCATAAGCTGGCCGAGGAAGAATTACCTCTTCTTTTCACTCTTTGCACGCTCAACCATTCTTACATTTCAGTAGATAATTGCCTCCGGCTTGACCCACTTGTAGGAAACCACGCCACAGAGTTTTCATTTTTTGAAGAGCAGCCTTCTTTTTTATCAATTATATCCGGTAATTACTCCCACACATTCGTTCTCCATAAATAATGGCACAACTCTTGAGTAATGCATGTCGTACGAAATAAGAATTCGAACAAACCTTGTTTGCAGAGGAGACATGAAATGAGAAAGATTGCTATTTATGGAAAAGGTGGAATCGGCAAATCGACTACTACCCAAAATCTTGTGGCTGGTCTGTTAGAAATGAAGATGAAGGTGATGGTAGTGGGTTGTGATCCCAAGGCGGATTCTACCAGGCTACTGCTTGGAGGTCTTCACCAGCAGACCGTTTTGGATACCCTGAGAGAAGAGGGAGAAGACGTCGAGTTGGATGATGTCCGTAAGGAAGGCTACGGAGGCACTCTGTGTGTTGAATCAGGAGGCCCTGAGCCGGGAGTCGGGTGTGCAGGTCGCGGCATTATTACCTCGATCAACCTCCTGGAGTCATTGGGGGCATACGAGGAGAGCGAGGGGCTTGACTATGTCTTTTACGACGTACTTGGCGACGTTGTGTGCGGTGGTTTTGCCATGCCCATGCGCGAGGGAAAGGCCAAGGAGATCTACATCGTCTGTTCCGGCGAGATGATGGCTATGTATGCAGCCAACAATATCTGTAAAGGCATATTGAAATTTGCCGAGAGCGGCGGGATTCGCCTGGGGGGAATTATCTGCAACAGCCGCAATGTAGACAATGAAGAAGAAATGATCGTGGAGTTTGCCAAGCGGTTGGGGACCCAAATGCTCTATTTTGTCCCCAGGGACAAGATGGTGCAAAAGGCGGAGATCAACCGCAAGACAGTGATCGAATATGAACCTAACTGCGAACAGGCCACGCACTATCGAAATCTTGCAAAGTGCATTGCTGAAAATGACAACTTCATTATACCGAAACCCATGCCGACTGATGATCTGGAAAAAATACTTATAGAATTCGGCATGCTCGACTGAGACTTGAAAAGGCTGACGAGCTGATCGCATAACCGCCGTCAGGGAAAAGGAGAATAAACAGATGATTATGATAAGGGCGATTGTTAGACCAGAAAAGAGTGGTGAAGTAATGCACTCATTGCTTGAGGCCGGCTATCCTGCCCTAACCAAGATTGAAGTCGCCGGACGAGGTAAGCAAAGGGGGCTCAGGCTGGGTGACGTGGTTTACGATGAGATCCCAAAAGAAATGCTCATGATAGTTGTCCCGGAACATGAAAAGGATTTTGTGGTTCGTGCAATTCTCGACAGTGCACGTACGGGCGAAAAAGGCGCTTACGGAGACGGCAAGATCTTTATCAATACTATTGATGATGCCTATACCATCAGTACAGGTAAAAAGGCGCTCTGAGGACGATAGAGGGAACTCAAAATGAAAGAA
>JAUWHV010000116.1 GCA_030605675.1 Deltaproteobacteria bacterium
CATGGCAGAGAGGACTACTACCACATCATCCCCCTGCTTTTTGCAGGCAATCACATGATCTGCAACCCTTTTAATCAGGTCACAGTCAGCTACTGAAGAACCGCCATACTTCTGTACGATTAGAGCCATAGCTATTCTTCCTCATGGTCTCCGGTCCAGATAGGGTCCTGTCCGAAGTGATGCATCCACCATTCTCCCTCGGTCATGCCGTCTTCATTTGGATTGAGTTTTATTTCATACCTATCGGAATATTCCATCAGAATACTGTAGGCCGCATTTAGCCCGGCCATCTCTTCTGATGTGTCTAGACCGGGATTTCTGTCTGGATGAAGATCTCTGCAGCGACGCCTGTATGCCTCCAGTATCTCGATTCTTGTTACCTGTTCAGGAAGCTTGAGAAGCTTTCTGGCTTGATCTATATCCTTCCAGCGATTGTGCCTCATACCTAAATTGAGCAGTTAGCCTTTAGCAGTTAGCAGTTAGCAGTTAGCTATTAGTTATATGATTACAGGATGCTTGACTATTACAAACTCTCACCCGTTGGGTGTTATTTCTAATTAATGTAATACCTTGATTTTTCAAAGCTAAACGCTAACAGCTAATGGCTGAACTTAGCTATTATTCAAAGTCCAGGGCTTTGTGATCTTCAATTATTTTATAGACGTGGTCTTCACGATAGGGCAATGATTCCCTTATGTGTTCGGGGATTTCACCGAACCTGGCCTCAAAATCCTCAAGATACTCTGTCCTGCCTCTGAGAAAATTCTTTATCTTCTTTTTGAGGATTTCCTTGTCAGGAAAAAGAGTGTGTGCATTCATGAGGGACAGGTTGGCCCGGTCGCATTTAATCGGGTAATGGTAGCCCAATAAATCCGGTTCGGAGCTGAACCGCAGCTCTATGCGACTGAGATCATTGTAAATACCAAGAGACTGGCGCAGGGTTACCTTTGCATCGTCCGCGCCTATAGTGCCGGTATTGGACAGATAGCACTTTATGCGGTTTCTCTTTATAATATCATGGAAAATCATCGCATGCTCCAGCAGATTCCCGCAAACAAAAGGATCAAGAAAGAAGACTCGCTTGAACTTACCTGCCTCCTCGGGATTGCCTCCGGAGCTCTCAATTGATTCGCCGTAGATAAACTGCATAGTGGCCTGCTCAGGAGTCAACTTGTTTATGGCATTGATCATGGGATTTCTTGTAAGGATGATTATATAATCCAGCCTGTCCGCCCTTAAAGATGGGCTTGATATTTCAAGGTTCTCTCTGGTGATAACGGCCCGGCCATTTGCCGTCTTGGAAATATCTTTGAAGTCGGGTATATACGGGTATTTGCTAATGGCAACATTTTCCAGGAAGGCATCACGGGAGTCTGCTGCACGGAGTATTTCGGGCTGGCTCTCGTCCAGCCCCTCTGTCTTTACGTACAATCCTCCCATCTCAAAGGCCGCGTAGCTCCCGTCAAAGGCCAGAGTACCACCATCGTCACCTATCATCTCAGAGCTCTCCCTGTGAAGCTTGGCGAACTTTCTGCAAAGTGTTGTTGTCTTACCTGTAGCAGTGAGGCCCGAGACACCCGCAACCACTTCCTTTAGCTCAGGTCTTTCGGTTTCAAGATCGTATATCCAGAGCCGGTCCCTCCTGGCACCTGAGTGCAGGAAGATGCCTGTCTTGTCAATGGCTTTTACCCGCCAGTCTTCAAATTGGAAGACACCCTTTTTCCCTTCACCAACGTATAGGCTGTTTTTGCATATCTTTACCTGCTCGCCCCTTTTTTCTCCCATCCAGAGGCGGATGGCAATATCCTTGTCAATAAGCTTTTTGTGCTTGTTGTTTTCAAATGCCTCGTCTGTAAAGAAGATAATGGTGTAAGTAGGATCTTCCACCACCCTGCCGGCCGGATAGTCCATAAGTAGCTTCAGACCATAGGCTAACTGGGCATAGACTTCAGGAATTATAAATCGGACCGCAATTCCATCCCGCCCGTCCCCTACCAGGGTATCCAGGGATATTATTCGTTCCCTGCTCAGATACTCCACTGCCTCCAGGGCCAATTGCTCTTCTTCTTCACCAAAGGGGTGATCAATGTTGTTAGTGGTGTGGGGGGCTGAACGGGACATAGGCTCAGAGTCAGCTGCCACTGAACCCATTTGTGTCCGGATTACCCCATCCTGTCTAATGGCAATCTCCTTGAATCTGTCAAGGGTAAGGCCTTCAATAAGCCGGCCTTCTCCCTTTGCATCTTCATATATTTTGACTGCTGCTTTCTTAAAATAGTGTTTCATATTGACCTCCGATATTTTCGTCACAGCTTATAGATTCCGTTCCACCCGGCCTACTTTTGGCCGCGTGTGCCGGATGGGCCGTAGGACAGGAGGTAGAATCTTAACTTAGTGATTTGTCGGGTTTAGCTCGAAACAGGACGTTCAGCAAACCCGTTGAGATTTCCTCAGCCAATTTGGTAGAATTCGAGCCTGTAATGATAAATAAATTTTCAGCAATTCTCATAATGCTTTTCCCAAGCAGGATACATGCGTTAGAATACACAATATGATACAATATTCAATTCAAATTCGCCAACCCTTCTGACTCACAAGGATATTACTAATTGAAATTTGAAATTTGAAAGTAGAAATTGGGGAGAGATGAAACGAGTTTACGGGTTGGATGTTTACAAACTGGCAGAAGAGTTATCAGATATGGTCTGGCAGGACTTTGATAGGTAGAACAAAAAGGTTCAAAACACCGTGGGCTATCAGATAATACGATCATCTGAAACAATACAAAAGCATGAAGGCCAAATTTCCAATTTCTATTTTCTAATTTCACCATTCCGTGAACGCTTACGAGCTGCTTTGGTGATAGGAAGCCTCATTTTTTTAATAATTATCCAGGCGGTTCCAAAGGCCAACGCTCTCAATGTTTTTGACCTTGAAGAGGGACGAACTGTTTATGGTATAATGAGGACGGTAAAGGCAGGGCACAAACAAACCCTGCTCGACATAGCAAAGGACCATGACCTGGGGTATAACCAGATAGTAGCTGCAAACCCCGGCATGGACCCCTGGGTGCCTTCTGAAGGCGCCGGCGTATTAGTGCCCGCTGTATTTGTTTTGCCCAGAGGACGTGTGCCGTCTGGAATAGTAGTAAATCTTGCTGAGATGCGTCTGTATTATTTCAAATCCTCCGAAGAGGGACCATCCCGCTTTTGGACATGTCCTGTAGGGGTCGGTAGAGAAGGCTATTCCACAGAGCTGAGCATTTATACTGTGTTCAGTAAGGCCAAGGATCCAATATGGGTTGTACCGCCATCCGTGCTGGAGGAAGATCCTGAGCTACCTCCACAGGTACCTCCCGGGCCTGACAATCCTTTAGGGGAATACATTTTGCGCTTTTCACGGCTTTCTTATGGGATTCACGGCACAAATCGTCCTTGGGGTGTGGGGCGCCGGGTCAGTCATGGGTGTATAAGGCTTTATTCTGAAGATATAGCCTCTTTGTTTTCGCTGGTGCCGGTGGGAACACTAGTCCGGATCATTTATGAACCAATAAAGGTTGGATGGGCGGAAGACAAGTGCTGGTTACAGGTATATCAAGACTATGAAGATAAGATTGATGATCCGTTGGCAGTAGCTTTTTCCGGTATTTCCGCCTGCGAACAGGCGATAGGCCCCCTTAAAATGGATTTCAAGCAAATCAAGAAGGCCATCAGGGAACAAACCGGCATTCCGGTGCCTGTGGCACGGGCAGACAGAGAATAGAAGGTTTAGTAAGCAGAGCCGCGGCTCTCAATTTATTTAAGCAGGCTTTTTTCAAATATTCTTTCTGTTTTTTTAGCTGTAGTCTCAGCACTGCTGGCTGCTTCAGTGGCCCGGTTTGTCGCTGCATCCGCCCTGTCGGCTGCCGTGACTGCCGCTGCCGCTGCCTCTTCAGCCTTTCGTGCAGATGATTCCAGTCGAGAAGCCAAGTCTTCTAAACGTTTGGCAGCGGCTTCTGCCCTGGATGCTGCTGCTTTCGACTCCTCGGCAGCCTTTACGCCCTGTTTTATTACGCCCTTATCTTCTTCGCTGAGACCGCAGCCAGGCAAAGTGAACAGGCTGAGTGCAAGCAAAAAACTCAAGACTGTTTTTAGAATTGCCCATTTTTTTTCAGGAACTTTGTGTGTCATGGCTTCTCCTTAGAATATGATATTAAGGTTGTGTTTTGCAGGTAGCCCAGCAGAAATTTTTTTATGTTCATTCAGTTATCCTGGTGTATCAGCCCCTGACAGGAGAGTGACCTTTCCGGACAGAGAAGATATATTAAAAATATAACAGGATAGCTTGCCGGTAGGCAAGCACATAAATCTCCATGGCAGAAGATTTCGGCTACTTCTGCAGATGCAAATGTTTTTTTCTCTGCCAAAATTTATTTTTTTATAGTGAAAACTATCCGATAAAGGTTACAGACATAATATGAGCGACGGCTTGAAACTTGAAACTTGAAATTGGAAAGTAGAAATTGGGGAGAGACGAACGGCTTGAAATTTGAAATTTGAAATTAGGAAATTAGGAAAAGATGAAATGACTTTGATAAGTGGGACAAAAGTCGAAAAACTCGGCCCAAAATTACTCGTAAAAAAGCTAACAAAATACACTTCTATGACTTTATCTTAGTTTGAGTTTGTAAATTTCTGAGTACAAAAGCATGAAGGCCAAATTTCCAATTTCTATTTTCTACTTTCAACGTTCCGTGAACGGTTACAAACTTTTTACCGCATTGGTTTCGTTTTTGGCAGGTCTGGCCTTCTTGCTTGGGTGGGCCTATGCCAAAGAAATGTCCTCAAAATGTGTAGTAATCGACAAGGGAATCCACCGCATGTTCCTTTATAGGGATGGCAAGGTCATAGAGAGTTATGCCGTATCTCTCGGCATAGATTCCATGTCGCCCAAGCGCCGCAGGGGAGATAAATCAACTCCCGAGGGCTGTTATTATGTGATCTGCAAAAAGTCTGATAGCAAATTCTATAAGTTCTTGGGCCTTTCATACCCCAATAAGGTGGATGCATGGTTGGGATTAAGAAAAAGGCTTGTTTCTTCAAGGGAATATCGTTCAATTGCAAATGCCATATCAGCACGTGGTTCTCCACCTGCCTGCACATCCCTCGGCAGTGGTATTGGCATACATGGCGGCGGGGTATACCGTAACAACGGGAAATGCATGGTGCGGGACTGGACCGAAGGCTGCATAGCCGTAAATAATCAGGATATGGATGTCATTTACTCTTTCTGTGATGTGGGCGACATGGTAATTATTTTAAACAGTAAGCACCAATTTTTTGACATGATGCGTCCTTTTGGAAACCCCCTGGTCATAGACCAGACTTCAGAGCCGGGACGAAATGGTAAAAAATACGTTTCTGAACTCGGTTTGGTTACAGTTTTTGGTCAGGCCCTTTTGAGATTAAGAGAGGGGAACGACTATAGCAGGTCCATTGAGATCCTGCTCTTTGGAAAGGGAACATCAAGACCTCCCAGCTATGTGGTTTTTGATCGCAATGCCGACGGGAAGTTGGGATTTGGAGATAAACAGACCGGATCATTGGGTACTGCAAAGAAAAAACAAAATTCTTACAGCAGACTGCTTGCAGAATTGAAAAAGGCCTTAATAAAAGGACGCCTTTTAGCCTGTCCTGAGAAATGATTACCTTATCCCAAATAATCTGGCCAATTGGAGCATATCTTCTAGGGTCAATACCCTTTGGTCTGCTCTTGGCCCGTTGCAAAGGCATAGACCTTCGAAAATATGGCAGCGGGAACATAGGGGCTACCAATGTAGCCAGGGTAATGGGCAAAGGCTGGGGGCTTCTTACACTGACAGCAGACCTTGTTAAAGGCCTTCTACCGGTCCTTGGCTGCATGTGGGCAATGGCCGGAGCGGCTGATCTTGATTTCTGGATTGCATGTACAGGCATCAGCGCTGTCCTGGGTCACTGCTATTCAATATTTAGCGGATTTCGAGGGGGAAAAGGCGTTGCCACTGCGGCAGGAGTGTTTCTCGGGGTGTGTCCTTGTGCTATTGGCGTTGGCGTGGTTGCTTTTGTAATAGCGCTAAAGAAGTGGGGCTATGTGTCGGTGGGATCTCTTGCGGCAGCTCTATTTACCCCCATTCTGATGCACTTTTTCTGCCCTGCACCTGAACTTGAACTTATGGCTTGGGGAACTGCCTGTATCATCTGGATAAGGCACAAGGATAACATCAAGCGACTGATGAGGGGGGAAGAAAAGGGTTGCGGTAAAACGGGGGCGTTGTAATCCCGTGAACGGTTACTATGTTTTCAGACCCAACGCCTTAATTTTTCTGTGCAGGTGCCTCCTTTCAATGCCGATAGCCTGGGCGGTTTTTTTGATATTACCCTGGTGTTCGGCAAGTTTTTTTTCAAGATATTCTTGTTCAAATAAGGCCTTTGCCTCCCTGAAGTCCCGGCAACTCAGCCAAGCAGGCTCGGAAATCGAGAAACTGGTCTGTGCCTCTGTTGCGGCCCCGAGGCCCTGACGAAAAGATGGGGGCAGATCATCTATTGTAATCTCCGGCCCTTTGGTCAGAATTACAAGCCTTTCTATCATATTGCGCAACTCTCTCACATTCCCCGGCCAGTCGTATGCCATAAATGCCTCAATTACTTCCTGGTTCGCCCTTTTTTTGGGACCATGGGCGGTATTTCCGGTAAATTCGCTCAGAAAGCCTTCTGTAAGAAGAAAGATGTCGTCTTTGCGCTCCCTGAGGGGTGAGACATCTATAGGTATCACGTTTAGCCTGTAGTAAAGGTCTTCCCGGAAATGCCCTTTCTTTATCTCTTTTTCAAGGTCCTTGTTTGTAGCTGCCATGATGCGCACGTCTATCGTTATGGTTTTGCTCCCACCGACCCGTTCAAACCTCTGTTCCTGGAGTATTCGCAGGATTTTTGCCTGGGTCTTAAGGCTCATATCCGTTATTTCATCAAGGAACAGGGTCCCTTCGTTTGCAAGGTCAAATTTCCCCCTTTTCATCGTGGTTGCACCGGTGAAGGCCCCTTTCTCATGTCCGAACAGCTCGCTCTCAATAAGCTCTTCAGGTATTGCAGCACAATTGACTTCTATGAGTGGTTTCCGGTTTCGCTTGCTCATACGATGAATAGTTTGGGCCACGAGTTCCTTGCCCGTTCCGTTTTCCCCCTGGATCAGTATCCACGCATCAGTAGGGGCAACAATAGCGAGCTGTTCCTTGAGCCTTCTCATGGCATGGCTTTCACCAATGAGTTCCCGCCTTTCCCCGGTTTTTTGCCTTAAAAAGACGTTTTCTTCCCGAAGGTCGTGATATTTGAGGGCATTCCGGATCGCCAGGAGCAAATGTTCATAGGAAAGAGGTTTTTCTATAAAGTCATAGGCCCCCAGCCTGGTGGCCTTTACAGCCGTTTCAATAGTTCCGTGGCCGGACATGATTACAGCCGGGATAAACGGCCAGTCGGCCTTTATCCGTTTCAATACTTCCAGGCCGTCCATGCCTGGCATCCAGATGTCCAGCAGGACAAGATCCGGAAGGTCCTCTCCCATGATCTTAAGGGACGTCTCTCCGTCCGGTGAGGTCTGCACGTCAAATCCCTCGTCTTCCAGGATATCCGTCACAGATTGAAGGATTGACTCTTCGTCATCTACTACAAGTATCTTTTTCTTTACCATGGCGCTCAATTCAGTTAATAGGAAAAATCAATACAAACCTTGCCCCGCCGGGAATATTATCTTCCACCAGTATACGTCCATTATGGTCCGCTACAATAGAGTTTACAATAGCAAGCCCAAGGCCTGTGCCCCCCTTTCTTTTAGAAAAATAGGGTTCAAAGAGCCTTGAAAGGTCCTCAGGGGAAATACCTGGTCCTGTATCGGACACACTGAGACATATTTCATTCCCGTCAGTGTTATATGTTATCTGAATGTTTATTTTACCACCATCAGGCATGGAGGCTACTGCATTGTCCAGGAGGTTGATAAGTGCCCTCTTTATCTGGTCAGAGTCCAACAAGGCATCCGGCAGCCCTTCCTGTACGTCCAGTTTAAATTCAACTTTTGGATGTCCAGCCCTGTAAATTGCAAGTACGTCATCTGCCAAATCGTCCAGCCTCGTGGATCGAAGTCTGGGGGCCGGCATTCTGGCAAAGTTGGAAAACTCATCTACAAGGTGTTTAAGTTCTTTTGCCTGGCTTATGATGGTATTTGTACATTTGTCAAAAACAACCCTGGCTTCGTCATCCAGCTTGTCAAGATATTTCTTGCGCAGCCTTTGTGCTGAGAGCTGTATAGGGGTCAAGGGATTCTTGACTTCATGTGCGATGCGCCTGGCTACCTCGCGCCAAGCAGCGAGACGCTGAATTTTCTCAAGCTCTGTCAGGTCATCAAAGACTATGACTACTCCGAGAGATCTTTCATCCTGGTCTCTTAATATGGTAAAGCTTGCCAGGAGAGAAAGGGTCTTTTCTTTTATTTCCATGCGAATCGGACGCTGAAGCGTACCTTTTGGAGAAAGGCTGAGTTCCTGCCTGATTTCCTCAAATTCCTTGGCCTGATCCTTTGTCAGGAGCTGAAGATACGGCTTCCCGATTACCTGATCCGAGGACATATCCAGAATGCTCGCAGCTGATTTATTCATAAGAGTGATGAAACCCTGTCTGTCTATGGATATTACTCCTGCTGTTACGTTCTGTAGGATAATCTCAATATAGCGACGGCGTTGTTCCAGTTCGCCATAGCTCTTTCGCAACTGTCTTGAGGTCTCTTCAGTCCTGCGTCTGGCTTCCTTAAGGTCCTGGGTCATGATATTAAATGCCCGTACCAGAGAACTGAGTTCATCCTTACCTTTAGCTTCAAGGCTGAAATCCAGGTCTCCCAGTGCTATACGGTGGGTGGCCTCAGCAAGCATCTGAACAGGCTCTGTGATGCTCTTGGCAAGCCGGAATCCAAACCATATGGAAACAAAAATAATCAGGAAAGTAATCAGGAAAAGGGTGATTAACAGGGAACCCTTAATTGGGTTCTGGAAAAGTCGCAACTGGCGATAGTCCTCATAACCCGAGCGAATATTATCGAGCAGGTAACTTATATCCTGGGGCATCAAGTGGCCCAAAACCAATACGGCCTGAATACTGTCATCCGCATTTCTTAAAGGGCGCAAGACCCGGATAAGTTCACCGCCTTCCAGAGTGACACTGTGCAGCAATGAGTCCTTGCCTTCAAAAACCTGGTCCAGCACAGAGGGAGGAATGCTTGGGGGGGTATCCAAAAGCGGTAGCCATATCTTAACAAAAAGCTCTTTATGGGATGAGTTTATTACCTCTATGGAATTAAAGTGGATTGCGCTGCTGGAACTTTGAGCACCAGGTAGTAGTGTTGGATTCACTAGCTGTTCTATGCATACACTGTCTATTGAATCGTCCTCTTCAATACATCTCAGGCTCAGGAGTCTCTCCATCTCTTGGGACAGGTGCTGCAACTCAGTAACCTGACTTTCGTAGTATGTTCTTCCTATTGTCAGAGCATTATCAAGGGACCTTTCCACCTTTATGTTGAACCAGTAGCCGATGCTGGTCCTGAGAAACTGGAAGGAAACCAAAAAGAGCACTATTGTAGGAATAAGAGATAGAGTTACAAAGGCTATTACGAGTTTGGTCCTGAGCTTAGCTCCCGGTAAGTTTTTTCTGTCTTCGAATACCAGCTTGACCAGATTACGTACTACAAGAAAACCTAGAAGCAGGATAAGGAGAATATTAAGGTTGATTACTGCGAAGATCAGTACATTGTTACTTGTCGATAGCGGGCTGAAACCGGAGATCAGATGGTACTCGGCCAAGGACAGCAGGGCAATAAGAATCCCTGCTGCTATCATGATGATGCGTTCGAATTTTCGTTTTCTAGCTTCGCTAGTAGGTAAAGCGGATTTCATACCATTCAGTCTGGCAACCCCACGAGGAAAACAAGTCCAAAAGGCCTTTAAAAGGTAAGGACGATGTTGCTTCTTCCATCTTCGCCCGTACACGCAATGTATAGGTCTTTCCCCGAGGTAGCTCGGACAAAGAAATTATCGAGACGTCGTTAATCTCAAAAGCAAGCGTTCTTGCTTCTTCTAAGGTCCTCACACTGACTACCCTGGGGGCATCCGGACCAAATGAAACTCTGTACTCCCCTTTGAGATTGTCATAGGTAAGTGTTCTTAATATGAAGAGTCGCGAAAGCCTTTTTTTAATCAGAAAACGGGGTACTTGTAGCTCTACTTCATAGATGTAACGTACTACAATCCCGCTTTCTAATGCAATTTGCACATACGGGGGACACCCGTTTTTTAGGGAAAAGTAGGCCAGGAGCTTATCCCGGGAATTTGATACTGTAAAATCATAGATTTTTGGGTCAGACCGGTCCTGTGCCAATGATACAGTAGTCTTAATTCTTGGAAATAGAGAACAGGGTGTCAGGATCAAAACAAATAGAAAGAGAAAGGTTATAAGTAGGATGGATTTTGACGAGATCACTCGGTAGCTTAGCAATTTTTTTATCTTCAAACCCTTTTGGTTCCGGCTTGTCCGGCTACGGATTTTGTGAGCTTAATGAGTTAGTTATGGAAAAGCAAGGTGATTTCAGGGTTGACTGAGCCAGGTCCCCTGAACAGCATCCCTGAGCAAAAGCAGATAGAGTGATCCCGGTGCCTTCAGCCTTCCCGCAAGGTATCCGGCCTCATCGCCTTCTCCGCAATAGAGGTCCAGTCTATATGGTCCCTTGATGGCATTGCCCGTGTCCTGATTGCACACAAAGCCCTGAAAGGTCCCGGCACCTTCGTGGATTGACCGGCTCACAGGCATTGGCACTTGCAAAAAGCATAAGGCGCCAGGCGGATAGATCTTGTGGTCAAGGGCCACGGATCTCATGGGTGTCAGCACTTCCCCCAGCGTTCCTATTGGCCCCTCTTTTTCCCATTTAAAGAAAATGTATCTGGGATTGGCAGCAAAGGCCTTTCTGAATTCCTTTGGGTTTTCCTGCGCCCAAGCGCTGATGCCCGGCCAGTCTGCCTGATCCTTGCGTAGCAGTCCCTTGTCTATAAGCCATCGGCCGATACTATGATAGGGATGACCGTTACTGGAAGCGTAATGGATATATCTCCTGCTTTCGTCCTGAAACCGGAGTATCCCTGAACCCTGAATATGGAGCATAAGCCCATCCACTGGTGATCTCAGCCACGCAAGAACATCGGCACACTTAAGTTTCCTGCCATTGTCAATGTCCGCTCGTGTATAGTATGGGATCAGACTTTGCCCGGACACCCTTCCATAAAGGGTCTTGCGCGGAAGGGAGGAGTCAAAATCATACAGTGCTATTCGAATGAGGTCCGGGGGAATTTCATAAAGCGGATAGGAGAATTCTTCATCCGCTTTCAGAGAAGCAGCCAGTTCAGGCTGGAAATACCCTGTCACAAGGAACGGCCCTGCAGGCCCCTTTTTCTTCTCATCCCCAGTTATCCTGTAAACTATAAACAGGCGGCGGATTTCCCTCTGAAGGTCCTCCTGAGGAAGGTCTTGGTCCAGGAGTCTGGAAAAGGCTTTCAGTGTCTTCTTCTGTATGCCTATAGTTATGGCTTCATTGCCCCAGGATATTTGCTTCTCATCCTTATGCTTTTCCAGATATTCCAGGCTGGCGGAAACGGCCTTTTGCAGGCGTTTTTTGTCCTTAAGGTCCTCAAAGGCCGGAAGCTGTTCAATTGGGACCTGTTCTATTAAAGGAACAGGAACGGGTAGAGGCACAGGTGGAGTGGGTATCCAGAGGAGCCGATACAAGACAACCAGGCCACCAAGGACCCCGATCAGCCCGATTAAGAAGATCCATAGGGCAATAGTTCGGTGATAATTATTCACTTCCCCTCTGACAGCCGACAGATCATAAGCCCGTGGCTGCAACTTGCATCTTCACTGCCTCCACAGATTTTTGTAAGGCTTCCTGCTCATCTTGCGTAAGGGGAAATTCCAGGATACGTTCTACGCCGTTTCTCCCAAGCACCACAGGCACACCCAGGAATACGCCGCTAATACCAAATTCTCCCTCCAGATAGGCCGCACAGGGTACCACCCTTTTTTCGTCTTTCAGGATGGATTGAGCCATCTCCACTGCAGCAAGACCAGGAGCGGAGAATGCGCTTCCTGTCTTGAGGTGCTGTATTATTTCCGCACCTCCGTGTTGAGTGCGATGGACTATATTTTCGATTTCCTTTTTGGACAAAAGCCCCTCTATTGGCACTCCCCCAACGCTTGCAAGCCTGACCAGGGGGAGCATATGGTCGCCGTGTACGCCCATTACAAGGGCTGTCACGTCCGAGGGAGCTACAGCCAGGGCCTGGGCAATAAATGTGCGGTACCTGGCAGAATCCAGAACACCTGCCATACCAACAACCTGGTGTTTTGGAAATCCGGATACCTTAAAAACCGTGTAGACCATGGCATCAATAGGATTCGTGACAACCACCAGGCATGCGTCAGGAGAATATTTAACGATTTCCTCTGTAACCTCTCGAATGATCCGGACGTTTTTCTCTAAAAGGTCATCCCGGCTCATCCCCGGCTTCCGGGCAAGCCCGGCGGTTATGATGATTACGTCTGACTGGGCGGTATCAGCATAGTCATCAGTACCGACAATATTCCCTGCATATCCATATAACGGGAATGTCTGGAAGAGATCCAGTGCCTTTCCATGGGGAAGACCTGCTACTATGTCTAATAGTACTATGGTGTCTGCAATAGATCTGCATACAGCCCACTGGGCAGCGGCTGTTCCCACTGCCCCTGCCCCTACGATACTTAGTTTCTTTTTCCGGTTATTTTTTTTCATAGCCATATATTGCCAACATAGTGCCTTTGTCAGGTTGCTCCTCCACTCACTCAAGCGCTGTTAATACCTAAATTGAGCGATTAGCCTTTAGCGGTTAGCTATTAGTTTAATGATTACAGGATGTTCTGCTATTACAAAATTAGCTGTTAGCTGTTCAAAGCTAAACGCTAATGGCTAACAGCTAATCGCTCAATTAAGGTTATACTCAAGATTGGACGGTATTACCAGTACCCCGATTACCTCTACAAGCAAACTTCCCGGAACGGCATTTCCCATCAGCCATGGTTTCGGGGTTATTCACCACTTTGCACGAATAGGGTAAGGATTAACACTGTGATCAGAGGATGGAGCGAGAAATCCGCCTTACCGGATTTACATACGGAAACTAGATGGATTTCCCAAGCTTTATGGCATTGGCAGGTATGGCCTGACCGGAATAAAGGTCTACAAATTCGCGGCCCTGAAGTTTGAAGGGAAGATAGACCAGTCCGGTATGTCTCAGTCTAAGGCGAGTTTTTGGGATAAGGGAATATAATTTACGGTGTCTTTTAAGGAGATATGAGAGGATAACCTTTACGGCCTGGGCTGCCTCTTCAAGGGGTAATCTGACCGGCTCAGTTCTCTGTCCCGGTTTCAGGCCCTGGTCCCCTTGAGACAAATCAATGGGTGCCAGACTCATGTTCCCGGCCACCCTGAGGAAGAGCCTTGGACTGAGCTTGAATGCAGGGATCAGGATCTGCACTGCTTCCCGGCTCCAGGCTTCAGGTGGATTCTGGTATGATATCACAGAAAGCCTCAGGTCAGATCTACTCTTTATCGGCAGACCGGAAAGGCCAAGGGTCAGATGCCAGAAAGGCAGGAAGCTGAGATCCTTGCTCGACGCGGATATCTTCAGTGCCCTATATGCAAGCGGAGAAAATCGACTGCGTTTTACCCACCAGGCGCTGAAATCAGGTCAAAGGTCAAAGAGCTATCGAAATTAACCCCTTTCAGCTTTCAGCTTCAGGCTTTCAGCTTTTATGCAACGCCTCAGACGAGGTTATTTTCAGCGAAAG
>JAUWHV010000121.1 GCA_030605675.1 Deltaproteobacteria bacterium
AGTGGTAGAAGTTATTACTTGACAAATACAGGGTTGGTTTGCTAATTGAATGATTGGGAAGAGAAATGGTACTCCTGTAAGATCAGGCTTGGGTTATTCTACATGAGTGCGACGAGTACTTTCTGACATCCAAAAATCATAAGGGCTTGATTATTTTAAAAATCGTTACTTTTTGCTTTTACCATTATTAAGATGTTTTTTAATCGTAATTTGCGGCAAGACTGAATGAAAATTCAATTTTTGGGATCTATCAACATAAAAAGCGGTCCCGATTGAGGAAGGTGTGCTTAGGAATGAAAAACAAAACTACATCGTTTATTAAAATCATGAACACATTCTTTTTGTCCGCAGTAATTTTGATTGCATTTACCGCTGTTGCCATGGCGCAAGAGGCGGCAAGCCTTCAAAATACCGACTGTATAAAATGCCACAAAACTGAACCGGCGAGTATAGAACAGAACGGCGGTCTCCACAAGACGGCCGTAGGGTGTTTGGATTGCCACACGGAACACCCGCCCTCGGGGACAGAAGCAATTCCGGATTGTGCCATGTGCCATTCAGGGGAACCACACTATGAATTGGAAAACTGCGGTTCCTGTCACTCCGATCCACACCAACCCCTTGCATTACAACTCGATGATAATATCACTGCAGCATGCCTAACGTGTCATCAGGAACAAGGCAAAGAACTTCAGGACCATCCAAGCAAGCACACTGAGGTCACCTGTACTTTTTGCCATACAACTCACGGAGAGATTCCCGACTGCTCCGTATGTCATGAGCCACACGATCAGAGTCAGACAACAAGTGATTGCCTCGGATGCCATCCGGTGCATCAGCCACTGGTAATCCGTTATTCCGATGAAACACCAAGGTCTTACTGCACGCCATGTCACGAGGAATATGGTGATCTTATGAACAAGACCACCACCGCACATAAGACCTTTACCTGTGCATTTTGTCACAGGGGAGGCCATCCTGTTGTCCCGCAGTGTGAGACATGCCACGGCAAACCGCACTCGGCGGCACAGCACAGGGCAATGCCGAATTGCCTGGATTGTCATTTAGACGCGCACAATCTTGTTAAATAAATTGGGAGTCAGGGGCAATATTGAAATATTTGGGATTAATGGAATAGAATTAGCGGAAAGAATCTGAAACAAAGGACTAGGACAATGACGGTAAAAAATGGGATTGGAATACTGATCGGGGTATTATGCCTGCTTATTCTTGCCATCTGTTTCGGATGTGTGAAGCAGCGACCGGCAGCGTTAGAAACCGGAGAAGTTGCTCAGCCTGGGAAGGCCGCAACGGCGGAAGCTACGAAGGCCGTCGAGCAAACGGTAAGCGTCTATGATGTTGTAGTAAAACCCCTCACCAGCGGGGAGTGCGCTCAATGCCATATGGATCAATTCACCAGGATCAAAAACCACGGGGGTAAGCATGTTGGTGTTGGATGTACGGATTGCCACGAGGTTTATCATGCGTATAACCCCTTGAAGAATAATTACGCTGAGATCATGCCGAAATGCTCAGCCTGTCATGATGATCCTCACGGCAAAGACGAAGCCGTTCAGAAGTGTGCAGATTGTCACGCTGATCCCCACAGACCGGTAGTGGGAATACCGGATCCATCCAATATTGAACTGCAGTGCAGGCCATGTCATACTCAGGTAGCACAAATCGTGATCAAGAACCCCAGCAAGCACACAGAAGAAGCCTGCTCCTCATGTCATTCCGAAAGTCATGGCAGGATACCTGATTGTTCGGAGTGTCACGAAAATCACAGCCCGTCGGTAGAGATGAATTCGCCGGAATGTCTCGTTTGTCATCCTGTTCACGAGCCTTTACAGATCGCCTATTCCGGGGAAATAGAAAAGAACCTGATATGCGCCGGATGCCACGATGTGCCGTTTGAGGACCTTAAGACCCATCATACCAGGCATTCGGAATTGGCATGCGCGGAATGTCATCCCACTCACAAAGAACTCATGGCCTGCCAGGATTGCCATGGTGACGCGCCTCACAATCCGGCAATACACAAGAAATATCCAAAGTGTGCAGACTGCCACGGCATAGCGCACGATTTGCGCATGTAACGCGCAATTAACTGACAGAATTAAAAAAGGGGAGAAGCCTTTGGGCTTATCCCCTTTTTTTGGTTCAGGGTTCAGAGGTTCAGAGGTTCAGAGGTTCAAAGGTTCAGAGTTCACCGAAAACCTGTCTGCCGTGACTCCGGCACAGGCAGACATGGCAGTTGGCCTGTGAGGTAGCTCGCAAGGTCAACGAAAGATCGAACGGAAAAAAATGAACATCGAACATCGAACGTACAACATCGAATGTTGAATGGGAAAAGATGAAGAAACAGACTTATGACCTGGAAAAAAGGCCGCTAATTATTGCAGGAGGCGGGATATCAGTATACTTCAGCCTTCAACCTTCAACCTAAATGGCTAACATAGCGAGTATCAAAACGGCTGAAAAGAAACAGAAATAGCCATTGAATGTTCGGTATTGGATATTCGTTTTTCATTCGATGTTGGACGTTCGATGTTCGATGTTCGATGTTCGATGTTCGATGTTCGTCTTTTAACATAAACCCTTGAACCTTGAACCTCTGAACGGTTTCTTCTTCTAATAAGCTTAACGTCGCCCGGATTTTCCCTTTGGCCGCAAGGTCGGAAAGTTCTGTATGGATTCAACATCCTCGTCGATGGTTTCAGTAGGTATCGTGGCATTTGAATCCTCAAGTAGAAATTCAGGACGAGAGGGCACTTCCAGGACCTGGACCCGGTTGTTGAAAAGGTCTGCCACCAGGAGGTGTCCAAGGCTGTCAACAGCCAGACTTGTGGGGTAGTTGAACCAGCCTTCCCCCCAACCCCTGCCTCCGAATTCAAAGCGATACCGGCCGGTGAGGTCGTATACCAGAACGGTGTGCCGAAGGTAATCCACGACATAGATTCGATTTCTCCGTTCATCCACTGCGAGGCCTCTTGGACGGCTCATTTTGCCCGTGGATCCCCCTTTTTTCCCAAAGGCGAACAGGTAGTTCTCGTCTCGATCATAGACATAGATCTTGCTTGTTTCCTCGCTTAGGAGATAGATTCGGCCTTCAGAGTCAATGCAGACATCGAGGATAGAGACCGGCTCTTTGCCAGGCCCGGGTTTTGTCGCATTGTCGGGTTCGGCCTCCTCGGACTCTTCCATTCCTGTCCAGACCCTGTCCAGCGGGGTCAGCCACCTAAGGTAATTCCCATCCTTATCCAGTACGAGGACTCCGCGCGAGTTTATGCCGGCCAGATAGATCCTTCCGTCATGGCCCAGGGCCACTCGCCGAGGGATGAAGTTGTCAGCCCCCTCGAATCCCTCAAGCATTATTTCCTTTATAGGAAAAAAGGCCGCATTCAATATGGTAACGCGCGCGGGTTTATCCTGCGACCGGCCCTGGCAGACATAAAGGCGGCCATCAGCATCAATACACCCACCGTAAGGCGCATACACACTTCTGCCTGCTCCAAGAGAAACGTTGGGGAAGAAGTCCGAACCGTAAACAATGATCCGGCTCGCACCGGAATTCACTACGTAGATTTCCTCCATAGTCTTATCGAAAAAGACTGCTGAGGGAGTGCGCAGGCGAGCCCCCTGGTCATCTTTGGTAAGCATGACCACAGGTTTGATCTGTGAAGTCATTGCAAAAACTGAGTCCGGGCTGACCTCCGCCCCGGCAAGAAGCATGAATAGCAAAACGCCGGACATACAAAACCATCTGAACATATGATACCGGAAAAACCTTTTCATAAGATTTTTACTCCTGTAAAATTGGCATAATATCAATATCCAGTGTCCGTGTAAAAAAATCGGCATCCTTCACGGAACGTTGAAATTTGAAATTGGGAAAAACACAAAGATGTAGATGCGTTACCTAATTTCTAATTTCTAATTTCCAGTTTCGACATCGGCATTCAATTCGACAATATACGCTTTTTCGAAAAAAGTGTAAACTGGTGAATGAAGGATACCTAATTTTTTAACAAATACTTGACAATGTTCAAGGATAACACTTTATTTATAAATCTACAATTTTGAGGACATCCGGCAATATTTATAACTAAAAAAGACTTCGTTATTTTTCAATTACAGACCTCGTAAATCTTTGCTGATTATGGGGTAATTTTTTGGACAATAAACTTCGATTCCAATTTTTATCATATCCGTTATCAATAAAGGGCTTGAATACCATTTAAAAATCATTTTTAATGAAGTCTGACTATGGATCACTGGAGCTGAAGGTGCCGCAAGGGATCTCATGTAATTGCAGGTGACTCGGTAAAATTATGCGAAAGCTGTCAAGGGGATGAGCGCTGAAAAATTGAAAGGGGAAAGGAAATGGCGTATTTGCATATTCTCTTATTACAGGCATGTGAGCGCAATATGCTGGTGTGGTCTGTTGATCCTCACAGGTATTCTATCCTGGGAAGGCGTGACCCTGGCCGACACTCTGGGTTTCAGCGGGAATTGGCAATATCAACACGCAGGGAATGGCGAGGACACTGACTCATATCAGCAGAACTACAATCTGGATTTTGGCCATGAAATGACAGAGGCCATGACCCTTAGTGGGAGTGTGCGGTATAATCACAATTGGAATGAAGGGCGGGTGACAGAGATACTATACCCCACCTTGGATTTTGGAGTGACCAATGATATTTTTCGACTGGACTTTTCGGGCACTGCCACAGAGCGCATGAATTCCGAGGGTCCGAACCAGTCCGACAGATCCTGGGATGCCAGGTGGCACAGTGCCTGGAGCCGCGACTGGTGTCCCGAGTTTCGGCTCCGTTACGGGGGAGGACGCTCATGGGACGACCAGACCCCCCATGTTGTCGATACGGATTCGTCGCAAATGGGGCTTGATGTAGACTGGGAAACGGCCTGGGATATACTCCCGGCAAAGACCTTCTACAGCTATTACGGAAATGAAGGAACGGACAAGGTAACCAATTTAGATAATACCAACGAGAACCATTATGCGCGGCTGCAGTTAGGCAGATCCTTCTGGGCCAACCGTTTCACCTTCTCCTTCTCCCAGCAGTATTCCTCAAACCATCAGGAATCCGAAGGGCCGATCGGGACCCCCCGGCCCCGCACCATCTTCCAGTGCATGGCCGGCGAGGATAATACGCCGGACAAGGGCACTCTCCTTGATAATTTCAAGCTTATTGACCACGATTACGAAACAAACGCCCTGGTGATTTATCCTATTGATCCTGCTCACGAGGAAATGAATATCGGCGTAAAAGTAGAATACCAACAGATTGATCTGTTCTATTTCTATACGGTCCAAGACCTGATTCTTGCAGACCAGAATTTTAGCTGGGACCTCTGGGTGAGCGAAGACGGCGATGATTGGACCCGGCAGACCAACAACCTCGCATTTATCTACAACCCCTCCTTTCGCCGTTTTGAGATTGAGATTCCCGGGGTAAAGGCGAATTATCTGAAGCTGGTGACTATACATACTCCCGCAAATACCGTGGCCTTCAGCGAGGTTGAAGTGATGCAGCGCTCGGTATCAAAGGACGAAGAAAGGGATTTTGAGAACTATATGACAGACCTCGGCCTTGGATTTCGTCTGACCACGGACCTGAACCTTAACTATAGCCTCTCTCTCGAGGAGTCAAAATCTGATTCCGATTACGAGGAAGATCGAAGTCAGGATAGGCGGACACAGGCAGGGACCCTTGCATGGACGCCCAGTCCCTATTTTTCCCCCAGCCTGAACGTCAGCGAATGCCGGCAGAACAACAACGGCGACAATGAGACCCAACAACCGGATACACTGACTCGGTCCTATTCTCTCAGTATAACGTCTGAGCCTCTGTCCACACTCGACCTAAGTTCGAGTGTCACTCGCAGCGAAAACTACGAGGACGACAAAAAAATCTCAACGACCGACAGCTATAGCCTATATGTCACAGCCGTCTTATTCCCGGACCTGGACTCCAGTCTGGATCTTACCTACAGCACCACTGACGATGAAGAACGGGATGAAAACACCCAGACTTTTGGAGCCCGGACTTACCTGACAGCCCGCTTGAGCCCGAAGCTCACGGCGGATCTGACAGGGGAATACAATAAATCCATGGGGGAAACGGACTCGGTGTCAAAGGACGTCACGTTGAACTTGAACTGGCGGCCCTCGGATATATTCTCATTACAGGGCAATGCCAACTACACATGGGAGGAGGACGAAGCTGACAAATCCAACTATACAGTGGCTATGAGCGTAGTCCCCAGTGACAAGACCCAGGTGAGCCTAACCTACTCTTACGCACAGAGTACGTCGACCACAGAGAATTACGGTATTTCCTGCAACTGGACCATCAACCGCATTTTCTCAATGAATCTTAATGGCAGCTACCAGATCAAAGAGGATGAGAGGCCGTGGAGCATCAGCGGGCAGCTTGCTGCGCGGTTTTGATTTAACCGGGTAAATCAGTTATGATTAATCTGAAAGAATAAGTCTTTGCAAATCAATCAATTATGAAACAAACTTGTTACTTCTCAATAAGTGCGGGCAAATCATATTTTGCGAGTATCCACTGTTACCCGGACTTATTGAGAAGTTACACAAAATTTTGATTAAAGAATGAGGAGATGCCGGGGATGAGAAAATGTTTCCTTATAGCTTGTGTATTGCTGATTATCAGTCTATTGAGTGGCTGTGGTGTAAAAACCAGGTCAGAGACATTTCTCCGTGAGGACATAGAGCTTGCTTATGTGCGCCAGGTGGCTGTGCTTCCCTTTGAGAACCACAGCGGCGATGAATATGCTGCAGCCAGGGCTCAGGACTACACCATTACGCAGGGCCTTGCCATGGGGCTTTTCGATATAGTTGACAAAGGCCTGGTGGACAGCGTAATAAGAGAAGAGGCTATCGATCCCGGAACCCCCCTGGATAAACTGACGATAAAGCGCCTTGGGCAAAGGCTCAATGTTCAGGCCTTCCTGCTGGGCGCTGTAGACTACGCCGAGGAGGGGCGGAGAGGCAATTATGCCTTTCCGGAGCGTTCTCTCACGTTGCGTCTAATCGATATCGGTACAGGAACCGTCCTCTGGCAGGCCAGCGGCTATGGAAGCGGCTACAGCGTGTGGGGACGGCTTTTCGGCCTGGCGCCTCGTGATATCTTCCAGGTAGGATTGGGAACGATTGAGGAAATGCTCGAAACCCTGCCTGCAGGGGCATCCGATTAACTATGCCTTTTAGACGCGGTTTCATTCTTTTGCTTTTGGCTCTGCTATGGTCACCCTCAGCCATGGCTGAGAAGATCGCTGTCTTTCCTATAGAGGATCTGAGCCAGGGTCCGAACGGTGTCGACTTTGCGCTCACTGAGTATCTTGAAAAGGACCTCGAGGCCCGAGGCCTGGAGGTGGTTTCTCAAGAGGCGGTTATCTCCTTTATGGCCCGCAACCGCATTCGCTGGCTGGGCTTTCTCAACACGTATAATATCTCCCAGGTCCGGAAGGAATTGGGGGCTGACCTGATCCTTCTCGGCACGGTCAGCCAGCGCAGCGAAAAGCCAGCCACAGCCTTCGGCATAGTCCTGTACCTGATTCGGACCGATGATGCCAGGACTGTCTGGTCCCAAGCCAGGGGCCTTTCGTGTAACGACATGCGGCATGTGTTGGGTATTGCCGAACCACGGTCCGCTGAAGACCTGTGGCCCATAGCGGTCCAGGACATCCTGGAGAATTGGCCCGAGGATATGGGCCTCGACAGGGATCAGAACGCGGTTTCTGAGATTGCTCAAGTCGATCTGGGCAAACGGTACGTCAGCCCGGGTAAAAAGGTCACATGCAACTTGCGGCTCAGGTCCACTGAAGAAGGTAATCGCCCGGAGGTCACGTTGAGGGTCCGGGGCAGGGGACATCTCCGCATGAGACACAAGGGGGGGGATCTCTACCAGGCATCGTGGACAGCATCTGCGACAGAGGGGTCCTATCCTGTAAGCCTTATCCTCCACTGGCCTTCAGGCAAGCATAAAGTGGCCTTCCTGGGCATACATCATGTGGACAGCAATCCTCCGGCCCTTGCCCTGGGTATTAGGGGCTTGAGGCTTCAGGATGCCGTTGCCTTTCGGGACCGGATCTTGATAATTCCCCGTCTCTTGGAACGGGAACCAGTATCGCGCTGGGATTTCTCCGTTCAGGACGATCAGGGGCGAACAATCCTGCAGGAAGACAGAGAGGGGAATCTTCCCAAATGTTTTGTCTGGCAAGGACGTGCCGGTGACGGCTCGCGGGTCGGCGACGGGAATTATCAGGTTGTCGTAAAGGTCTGGGACCAGGCCCAGAATATGGCCGTGGTCTCGGAAAGGCTTGCAGTGATGCGCAACCCCCCTGACATGGTTCTAGAAGCTGAGACACGTGGACAAGGGTTGGTTCTGGATATCCGGAACGAGGGAAAGGTACCCATCGCCTTCTGGCACATGGAAATTTGGGACGATGACGGTAATCTCATCAAGACCGCAGATGGAGAGACCCTGCCTGCCGAGGTCGACGTAGAGCTCCCGGAGTCCGCAGTGGAGTGTGTGCTGACTGCCAAAGATATCCTCGGAAACCAGTTTCGTAGAGAAATCAAGGACCTTAAGTTGTTAGTCAGTCGAGAGGATGTCGAGGGCATAGTCACGGAAGAATGGTCGATGGAGTTCTAACTAACGGATTAATTAAAGAGAAAACCGCAGAATGTCGAAGTAAGAAATGGTGCCTGTTTTTAAACTTCATTATTCGACATTCCTTGTTCGATATTCGATATTCAAAAAATGACAATAGCCGAAGTTAGAACCAAACACAGAAAAAACGTAGAATACGTTTAGGATGATATGAAGGATGCCGTATTTACCAAGGACAAGCTCTGTCTCTCTCTCTGGTTGGTTCTGAGCTTGGTGCTTCTTTGTCTCGCAGCTTGCGGACCAAAGGTCCCCAATCTCGTCAAGTATGCCTCTTTGCCTGATGAAAGGATTTGCCGGATAGCAGTGCTGCCTTTTGTGAGCGAAACGGATTATCCCTTGGCCGACACCATTGCTTATCGTGTCTTCATGGGCGAATTGGTCCAAACAGGGCGATTTGACCTGGCCCAGGAAGGGGATGTGCGGGAAGTGCTTCGCCATATGAGAATCTGGCCGAGTCAGCAGCCGCACATAGAACAGATCAAGATCTTGGGTGATCGTCTGCGAGTCGGACTGATCATAACCGGTACAGTAGTGGAGATGGCCGAAGTACCGATGGCTGATGGGGTAAATCCCGTCATTGCCTTGTCTCTCAGGATCGTTGACCCACTGTCCGGTGAAACGCTCTGGCATACGTATCATCGAAGAGAAGGGGAGTATTACCGCAAGGTAATGCATTTCGGGGTGCTGAATACAGTGACCAGTCTGGTCCATCAGGTGTCTCAAGAGGTATTAGATCTATGGTTCAAAAAGGGTCTCAAAGGATGTACCGACTAATTAATATCATAATAATGCTCATAGGGTTTATGCTGCTTGGGTCCGCTGATCTGCAGGCTTGGCCGTGGGGTAAAACCACCCTTGTAACAATAAACCACGAAACGTTCACTACAGAAGATTTCCGGCACTGGTGGAAGCACTGGAAGGAAAAAGAGACCCCGTTTCCTGACAGCCTGGAGCCTTTCATCGACTGGCATCTCCTGGTACAGGAGGCCGAAAGCATGGAGCTCTATCAGGAGCCGGCATACCGGCGCAAGGTGGATACCTTTATTAAGGTCAGGGCACTGATGATGCTGAAAAACGAGGCTGTTGACTCAAAGATCAAGATCACTGATAAAGACCTGTGGAATCGATACGAGCAGCAGTACTCTCCTCAATGGCACGTGCGTATTTTATACTTTAATGAGGAGGCAAAGGCCCGGCAGTTCTATGAAGAGCTGAATTCCGGACAGTTGGTCCTGGCTGATATGGCGGAACAGGCCATGACCGAGAGAGGCGTTGTCAATGAGCATAAGCCATGGTTACGGCCCAACAAGATCCCTGATGCCTGGGCGGATATCCTGGCCGGACTGACTATCGGAGAGGTGACACAGCCTCTCGAAAGGAATCAGGGATTTATCCTTCTCTGCCTGCAGGAACAGAAAGGCCCGGAGGAGTCCGATTTCGAATCTGTTGAGTCCAATATCCGAAAGAAAATCCGTGACGAGCAGCAGGCTGAGCTGACAAAAGAACTGGTGTGCAAACTCCGCAAGAAGTACCAGGTCAAGGTCGATGAGGAGCTGTTTAACTCGCTGGATGTAGAAAATATTCAAAAAGATCTTCTGGACAAGCTCCTTGTCACTACGAATCGCGGGGACGTCTCGGTGAAGTTCTTTATGGAGCAATTCCAGAAGGAACGAAGCATGCGTGGCGCACTACGTTTTCAGAAAAAGGACCCATGGATTTTTCTGAAGAGAAATGTGCTCGACAGGATAATTTCCCAGACGCTCACCACATGGGAATCCCTGGACCGCCACTACGAAAAGAGTCCTCCATTCAAAGAGACCTATGAGTTTTACTGCGGGCACCGTCTCATCAAAGAACTCGAAAGACGTCTTTTCTCGCCGAAGACAGAATTCAGTGACGAGGAGGTGACTGAATACTACAATCGACACCCGGAAAAATTCACCGGTCTGGAGATCGTCACTATCGTAACACTGGAAGCAGATAAGAAGCTGGCTGACAAAATATGGGCGGAGATCAAGCAAGGCGAAAATTTTTCCAGCGTTGTGCGGAAATATTACTCACGCGACATCCCGGTCAAGAGCATTCCTGTCGATCATCTGAATTCCGACATGAAAAAGGTAGTAGAAAAGCTGGCCAAAGGGGAAGTCAGCCCGCCATTTGATGTTGAGGGTCATTCCTCCATGGTCAAGCTCATGGACCGCAAAGTTTCGAGCACCAAACCTTTGAGTGAAGTGCGGGAGGAGATTGTTGAGCTCCTGCGAGAGGAAGAGCCTGCCCGTCTGCGAAAAAACTATGTTGAGCAACTTCTAGTCAGGTCTGATATAGAAATAAATGAGAAGGCCTGGAAAAAGCTCAAGAAAGAGTATGAGGGGGAAAAATGACAGGAAAAAGAGCTAGGTTTATTGTGGTGCTTTTGTGCTTTGCCCTGGCGGCAGCCTGCGTACCCCAACATGCTAAGAGACAGCCACGGAAAAAGTGTCTGGAATGTCACGAGGAATTGCGTGAGAAGTTCCTTTCCGGGATTGTGCATTCCCCTGTAAAAGAGGAAAACTGCTGGGCCTGTCACCTGCCCCATGGTCTCATCGGGGGGACTTATCTTCGCAAGAACCAGCCGGATCTTTGCTTTCCGTGTCACAAGGAACTCGCAGCCGACATGGAAAAAACGTCGGTCCACAAACCCGTGGGAGATGGCCGGTGCGATAAATGCCACGAGGTTCACAACGGGCCCTTCCCGGGTCTCCTCAAGGCGGAACGGCAGGACTCCTGTTTTGCCTGTCACGATCGAAAGACCATCATGAAAGCGAACGTTCATTCTCCGGTGGAAACAGGCTGTGAGACATGTCACGACAATCATGCCTCGGGCAACCCTGCTTTGCTCCTGAAGGGGAAGGATGAGACCTGTTTTACCTGTCATGAGACAGGTACAGAAGTCTTTATAGCAGCACACAGAGGTTACCCTGTAAAGACCGGGTGTGTGCTGTGCCACTCGCCCCACAGTTCCGACGGTTCCGCTTTTCTGAAGAACGTGCTTCACAAACCTATGTCCGATGGCCAGTGCGAGTCCTGCCACGAGGTGGATTCGGCGGCCAAGATAGTGCTGAAGGACACGCCCGATGATCTCTGCGTCTCCTGTCACAAGGAGGACGGGAAGGCCGGAGAGAGTATTCACGAGCCTTACGCTCAGAAAGAGTGTGTGGAATGTCACGCGGTCCACGCCAGCGAGTATCAGGACATGCTCGCCACATCTCCTGAGACCGTATGCCTCAAGTGCCATGAGCAGGGTCAGGACAAGAAAGAAAAGAGTGTTCATGCTCCGGCAGAAAAAGGGGGGTGTCTGTCATGTCACTATGGACATCAGTCCCAGGTGAAATCTCTACTCAAGGCAAATCCAAAGACACTCTGCTTTCAATGTCATCAAAGGGCTGATTTTGCCACTGGTCCCGTAGTCCATGATCCAGCCGCCAAAGGCGAGTGTCTGGATTGTCATAAGCCACACGAATCCAAGCAGAGGGTACTTCTCGTCTGCAAGGAAGGGGATTTATGCCTCTCGTGTCACGAAAAAACCCGCGATGAGATGGGGCTATATAGCCTCCACCGTCCATTTGCCAGTGGCGAGTGCAGTCGTTGTCATCAGCCCCACCAGAGTAAACACAGGATTCTGCTCAAGAAAAAAACAGCCAAGGGAGAATTGTGTTTTAACTGCCATCAGGGATTGATCAAGGCTGACCCGGACATTTCCTTCCACCAGCCATTTGCCAAAGGATACTGCATGAAGTGTCACTCCCATCATTCCAGTAACTTCGCTTACATAATGAAGAAAAAATCCGGCGATATCTGCCTGGAATGCCATTCTCAAATAAAGGCGGAACTCAAAAAGCTTCCGGTGAAACACGAGCCTGTGGACCGGCTGAATTGCGGGGCCTGCCACCTTGCGCACGGCTCTGTCCATAAAGAATTACTGCTTAAGGGACAGCCGGATCTCTGTCTTATGTGCCACTCTGAGAAGGCCGAGTACTGGAAAAGCGGCGTGGCCCACGATCCGGCAAAAAAGGATTGCTCCCTTTGCCATAATTCACATGCATCTGATTACCCTGCCATTCTCAAGACAAGAGCAGATGCCGTCTGCGCCGGTTGCCATAAAGGGGATACGGCCTTCTTAAATGCACACAGGGGCATAAAACCAGGGCCGGGATCGTGCCTCGGCTGCCACGACCCTCACGGCGGGCCTGACAGCTCACTTCTCTATCCGGTCAGCCATGCCCCCTTTGAACAAGGCAACTGTCGTCCATGTCATCCAGGGAGGGCCAAATGATGTCGAAGCTCATGAGGTTGTCGCTGTTACTGATAGTTGTCCTTTGTGTGGGGCAGGCTGCCACCGGTTTTGCCAAGATTACCTGCTTTCAGTGCCACAAGAAGGCTGACTTCCAAGGCAAAGCAGTGCATGAGCCTGTTGCCAAGGGCCGGTGTATTGCGTGTCACAGTCCACACGTGGCACGTTTCAAAGGATTGATCCAGAAGTCCGGAGCCGACCTCTGCTATGGGTGTCACAAGGATCAGGCCACTACGTTCAAACAAGGCATAGTGCACCAGCCTGTCAGGCAGGGGCAGTGTCTGTCCTGTCATGACGCCCATGCCTCAGGGGCAAAAGGGTTGCTCAAGAAGCGTCTCTCAGAGAGTTGCTTTAGCTGTCATAAAACGCTCCCTTCCAAGTTCAAGCATACCCATTCGCCGTATGCCAAGGGAGCCTGTCTGGCCTGTCACTGGCCCCATCAATCCGCAAACCCCCAGCTCCTCAAGTCAAAGCCTGACAAACTGTGTCTTTCCTGCCATAAAGGGGATACTGTGCGGCAGGCCCACCCGAATTTCCCCGAAAAGCCAGGTGATTGTCTCTCCTGTCATAACCCGCATGGAAGCAGCCGCCGGGCATTAGTTCGTGACGTTCTCCATGAACCCTATAAGAAAAGCTGTGCCGAGTGCCACGGCCGGGGCAGGATGAGTGCGGAAACCTGCCTGCGCTGCCACGAGGAAATAAGAGAGGAGATCCTGGCCCTTCACAGCCACCTGCTGGATCAAGAGGGATGCGGTTGCACCACGTGCCACAGTCCCCATACCGGCGATACAGCGAGTCTGCTCAAGGGAAAACAGAAGCAGATCTGCCGGAGTTGCCACGAAGACACCTTTAACAGATACCAGGACAGACTTTACATCCACCAGGAAGTGTCTGATTGCAAGGAATGCCACGATGTCCATGGATCAAATTACCTCGCCATGCTGAAGGAGGGAGGAAACAATAGTTGCATCCATTGCCATGAGACCCAGGGAAAATTCACACATCCGGTT
>JAUWHV010000048.1 GCA_030605675.1 Deltaproteobacteria bacterium
CCGTCTTTAGTGTGAAACATGACAGTCAAGTTGTTTCGGTCTATGTCCACCCGGTCTATGGCCCCTGGCTGTGCTCTCATGCCGCAGGAGAGAATCCCCCCTTCAAGTGCCGGACCGGCCGCCCCTGCACAGGCTATGAGCCAGTCCCTGTTTCCCAGCACTACCTCTGCATTGGTGCCGACATCCACGAGCATGGAAATCTCCTCCTTGAGGTGCATGCCTGAAGCCAATATGCCTGCCAGAAGATCACCGCCGAAGTAACTCCCCGCGTTTGGAAAACAATAGAGCCAGGCCTGAGGATGGACGTTAATTCCAATTTCCCCGGGCCGGATCAGATCAAAGCGGTTAACCACCGGAATATATGGTTCCCTGCAGATATGGCCTGGATCAAGACCTAAAAAGAAGTGGCACATAGTGGTGTTGCCGGCCAATGCAATAAAGCAAATATCCTCCGGGCCCATGCCATATCCTGCCACAATTTCCTGTACAGAGGAGTTAAAAAGGCCAACGACTTCAGACTGCAGTGTCTCCAAGCCATTGCCTTGCCCCGCAAAGAGAATCCTTTCCAGGATATCCTCACCGTGGACCCTTTGCGGGTTGGTTTTTGATAGAGTCGAAACGACTTCGCCGGAACCAAGGTCCACCAGGTAAAAGACCACGGTCGTGCTTCCAAGGTCCACAGCCAGTCCGTATGGTCGCAGAGAACCGCCCACAGCACTGACCTGGGCGACTTCCCAGCCGGAAGGCCCATCCAGCACTAATGTTTGCACCTTGTAGTCAGAGGAAGGGAGAATGTCAGGCAGGACTTTGCAGATCTTTAAGGGGAACAGGGGCGGCTGGCCCAGGATAGAGTCTAGGGCCGCTCTTGCACGTGACTCGTGACTGCGGTTGTCGCCAAGAGACGGACCAGGGAGATCCAGACTGATTGCGCGGGCTACAGGGTCAAAACGCATAAGCGCTAAGTTGTTTTGTAAAAGTTCACAGGTTGTATTGAAAGATGAACATCGATGTTCATTAGTCCATCCGTTGATCTCTTTCCCGCTCGGTCTGGTCCGGAGTCACATCGATAATAAGAGAGCTTGGATCCAGATCACTATTGGTCTCACTACGCCTTGCACATTCCTTCTCAAACTGGCGCATGACCTTGCGAACACGCCATGCCATATAGCCGGCTGCAATGGAAAAGACCACCACAGCGCCCAAAAACAGCGGCAGGGCCACAAAGAATGCTGCCACGGCAAGCAGTCCCAGTCCCAACAGGGTCAGTGGAGACATATTAGTGGATTTGTAATATATTCTGCGTTGTGTCATTTTATTCCTCATTCGTATTGGATTGTTGATTGTTGATTAGCAGCCTTTCTTCCAGGTCATAAGTCTTTTTCATTTCCCATTCAACATTCGATGTTGGACGTTCGATGTTCGATGTTCATCTTTTTCTTGAACCCTGAACCTCTGAACGCCTTTAGTTACTCTTTATGTATATAGCCAGTGAGTTCCTTGTCTATCTGTTCAGGATCTCCAGTGTTGTAGTTAAGGATATTCTTCAATAAGAAAAAGGAGTCGAGATCCATTTCCTCAAACTGGATTCCCATTCCTTTTTCATCCGCGCGGACTACGCGCCCTTTTAAAAAAAGCACGAGCTTCGAACCGGTATCTGTAAGATGTAATTCCAGTTCACAGGGAGTTCCTGCGGAAAATTTGATATCACTGTAGCAGTAAAGTCCTTTCAGACTGATATCTCTTGTTTGATCGCAACGTATCTCCCTGGCATCCTGTTTTAGAGACCACAGGCACGCTGCGGTCTTAAATGGGACCCGAATATATTTGCGCCGCTCGGTATTTGCTACCATAATACTGTCTCCTCAAGATCCTTCAACCATGGACCTGATTTTAAGACGCAGGCCCTGAAGCCTGATGAATCCCTCGGCATCTGCCTGGCTGTAAACATCGTCTTCCTCGAATGTAGCAAACTCCGGCCGGTATAGTGATTTCTCCGCCTTTCTTCCCACAACCTGACAGTTTCCTTTATAGATCTTGAGTCGCACCCTTCCGTTCACATTAGCCTGGGATTCGTCTATGAGCCTTTGAATCAGCTCACGTTCGGGTGAAAACCAGAAACCGTAATAAATAAGCTCTGAATAACGGGAAACCAGGCTATCCCGCAAGTGCATAACTTCCCTGTCAAGAGTTATGGACTCAAGGGCCATATGGGCTGTACGAAGAATAGTACCGCCCGGCGTCTCATAGACCCCTCTTGATTTCATCCCGACAAAACGGTTCTCAACCAGATCCACCCGTCCGATCCCGTTATCAGCACCTATAAAGTTCAGCTTTGACAAGAATTCTGCTGCGGAAAGACGCTCACCGTCAATGGCCTTCGGATCTCCCTGCTCAAAATCGATCTCCACATAAGATGGCTCATCAGTGGCGTTTTCAGGGCTCTTTGTCCACATAAACATGTCTTCATGTGGTTCTGCCCATGGGTCTTCCAGGATTCCACCCTCATAACTTATGTGTAGCAGGTTTGCATCCATACTGTAAGGCTTTGCCTTTGAGACCGGTACTGGTATGCCATGGACTTTGGCAAAGTATACGAGCTTCTGCCTGGAATTGAGGTCCCATATGCGCCAGGGAGCTATGATCTTGAGGTCAGGGGCAAGGGCCATGAAGGAGAGTTCGAAACGGACCTGGTCGTTTCCTTTGCCGGTTGCCCCGTGGCTGACTGCATCAGCCTCAAATTCCCTGGCAACACGTACCTGTTCCCTGGCAATGAGGGGCCTTGCGATGGACGTGCCCAGCAGATAGGTACCCTCATAAATGGCATTTGCCCTGAACATGGGAAAGACAAAGTCCTGGACAAATTCCTCTTTGAGGTCCCTTATCACTACCTCCGAGGCCCCTGTATCCAGGGCCTTCTGCTTCACAGCTTCCCAGTCCTCTTTCTGGCCTATATCTGCGGAATAGGCCACTACAGGGCAGTGATAGATCTCTTGTAGCCACTTGAGAATAACAGATGTGTCGAGTCCGCCTGAATACGCAAGGACTATTTTATTTATTTTTTGTTTCTGCATATAGGAATTCACCTACCCTCAATTTTTCAATTTATAACCCAATCGAAACTACTCAGGTATTTAGGTTGAAGGCTGAAGGCTGAAGTATATCAATCATCTCGCAACGCTCAAACGCCCTAAGTTTCGTCCCTAAAAGCCTTCAGTCTTCAGTCTAAACACCTAAATTTGTGTGATCGCGCACAATTTTTCCCTAAAAGCCTTCCACCTTCGGTCTATCCACCTGAGTATTTACAACCAATCTATCAAAAAAACGTATTTTTTACAATGGAACAAGAATTTTCTACATGATCCATCCCGGCAGGTAATAAACTCCTTCATTGTCTGTAAATTGAGTAGCCGTTCACGGCTTGAAATTGGAAATTTGAAATTGGGAAAAGATGAAACGAGTTTACGAGTTGGCTGTCTACAAACTGGCAGAAGCGTTATCTCAAAAAAAAATGACTTGTGCGATTAGCCGTTAGGTTTTAGCTTAACAGTCCGGTTTTATACAAAGTTTTTACCTAATAGCTAACGGCTAACAGCTAACGGCTGGCATCCGTCCATGTTGAAAAAGTGTAAACTATAGAATAAAGGATGCCAATACGTTCATCAACAGTACAAAAGCATGAAGGCCAAATTTCCAATTTCTATTTTCTAATTTCACCGTTCCGTGAACGGTTACGAACCTTGTAGGCCACTAAAACAGACACCTATAGGGCTGTATACGCGATAAAGCTTGGCGATTGTATCTATGTGCTCCACACTTTCAAAAAAAAGTCCCACAAAGGCATTAAAACACCTAAACCTGACATGGAAATCATTCGGAAAAGACTGAAAGAGGCCGGGACTATTCTCGGAGTTAGTCAACCTAAAATATCTGCTCTTAGAAATGGAAGGCTTGATGGCTTCTCAATGGAACGGCTATTTT
>JAUWHV010000168.1 GCA_030605675.1 Deltaproteobacteria bacterium
ATTTTATCCACAAGATGAAAGTATCCCTTAAGGAATTACGCGAAACGAGGATATGGTTGCTAATAATAGAAAGAGCAAATCTCATAAAGCCGGCACCAAAACTTGAATCGCTGATTGATGAAAACAATCAGTTGATTTCGATATTTGTTACAAGCATAAAAACTGCCAAACTACGGGGCAAGAAAACTTCATGATTCGAAATTCCTTGTTCGATATTCGATATTCGTTTTTCAATAAGTCAGTGAAACGAGTTGGTGCCTTGAGTTAACGCTTATGGGGACCGTCCCTCTTTACGTAGCATGAAGTGCAAAAACAGGATAGGAGAGTACGTCAGGTCCCTTAAGGCATCTCCAATACTGGGACGCCAGGTGGTGTTTCACAAGGAGGTTTCTGCCATAGAGGCATGTTTCAACAGTCCTGCAAGGCCCTGGCCCGATGAGATGCAAGTGCTTCTTGAAGGCAGCGGCATCTCCCATCTCTATTCCCACCAGGTCTCGGCCATTGACCTTGTACGCTCCGGCCGGCATGTAGTGGTATCCACACCGACAGCCAGCGGAAAGACCCTGGTATATAGCCTTCCTGTGATTGAGCAGATCCTGGAAGATCCATTAAGCCGCGCTTTGTACTTATTTCCGCTAAAGGCCCTTGCTCAGGATCAGATGAAGGCATTCAGGGAATTGACTGCCTGCCTTGACAGGGAGCGGCCCCCTACTTGCGCCACTTACGATGGAGATACTTCCGCCTGGAAAAGGAAGCGATTAAGGGAACTGCCCCCAAATGTGCTATTAACCAATCCGGAGATGCTTCACCTCTCTCTTCTGGCCCATCATGAAAAGTGGGCCACTTTCTGGCAGGGCCTTACCCACGTGGTAATAGACGAGGTTCATACATACAGAGGTGTCATGGGCTCTCACATGGCCTGGGTATTTCGCAGGATGAACAGGGTCTGCGCCCATTACGGAGTCAGTCCCATCCTGGTGTTTTGCTCCGCCACGATTGGAAATCCTTCCGAGCTTACTTCCAAGCTGTCCGGGCTTAATGTGCAGGCTGTGACCAAAAACAGTGCCCCTCATGGCAGGAGACATGTGATTTTCATTAATCCTGAGGATGGGGCTGCACAGACCGCAATTAAACTGCTCAGGGCTGCCCTTCACCGCGGCCTCAGAACTATAGTCTATACCCAGTCCAGGAAGCTTGCCGAGCTGATCAATATCTGGGTAAGTCAGAGGGCGGGTTCTATGGCCAAGCGCATAAGTGCGTACAGGGCTGGTTATCTGCCGGAGGAGAGGAGAGAGATTGAAAGGAAGCTCTCAAGCGGCGAGCTCCTGGCAGTGATCTCTACGAGTGCCCTTGAGCTGGGTATTGACATAGGTTCGCTGGATCTCTGTTTGCTTGTTGGCTATCCGGGCACAGTCATGGCCACATGGCAAAGGGGCGGCAGGGTAGGGCGCAGCCTGCAGGATTCAGCCCTTGTGCTCATTGCCCGGGAGGATGCACTTGACCAGTACTTTATGCGAAATCCCGAAGATTTTCTCAAGCGGCCTCCTGAGTCCGCGGTATTGAATCCTGAAAATTCCGTGATTATGGGCAGGCACCTGGTATGTGCCGCAGCAGAGGTCACAATACGAACAGATGAATCCTGGCTCAAGGAAAGTGAGGTTTCAAAGGCCATTTCTAAGCTTGAGTCCAAAGGAAAACTCCTGAGGAGCGAAAATGGAAAGGAGCTCTATTCTGCCCGCAAATATCCCCAAAGGGGTATTAACCTGAGGGGTGTTGGTCAGACTTTTCAGATAGTCTCCAGAAATGACAGCCGCACCATAGGAGTAATTGACGGGTTCATGGCCTATCGTGAGACCCATCCCGGCGCGGTTTATCTTCACAGGGGTGAAAGCTACGTGGTTGACCGGCTTGATATTGAGACCCGCACCGTGGAGGTGTCACCTGCCAAAGTGGATTATTTTACACGGGTAAGGGGCAATAAGACCACTGAGATACTGGAGGTATTTGGGAAAAAGGGGGTGTATGGGACCAGTGTGTATCTTGGACGACTCAGGATCACAGACCGGATCACCGGGTATGAGAGAAGGCAAGTAAGGGGACAGCGTCTATTGAATATCGTACCTCTGGATCTTCCGCCCCAGGTTTTTGAGACAGAGGGTCTCTGGATAGAGATCCCAAGTGAAGTCCGGGAGGCAACGGAAAAGGCCTACATGCATTTTATGGGTGGAATCCATGCCTTGGAGCATGCTGCTATTGGAATATTACCGCTTCTGGTCCTGACTGATAGAAACGACCTTGGCGGCATATCTACTCCCTATCACCCCCAGGTTCGCAAAGCCGCGGTCTTTGTTTACGATGGGGTGCCCGGGGGAGTGGGCCTCAGCCGCCAGGCCTTTGAGAAGGCAGAGGAGCTTTTACAGAAGACCCTGAAGGTCATTGAGAGTTGCCCCTGTGAGCTGGGGTGTCCTTCATGTGTGCATTCCCCCAAGTGCGGCTCCGGCAACCGGCCAATAGACAAGAGGGCCGCTATTTTTGTGTTAAGGGGTGCCATGGAAAGCAGGGAGGGGTTTGGGGGCAAGGGTCAAGGGCCAGGGGGCAAGGGGAAGAAGGAAAAGGGTCAAGGGGCGAAAGGCGAGAGGCATAAGCTGAAGAATACTGATGGTTCAATCCCCCGATTTGGTGTCTTTGACCTTGAGACACAGCTTTCGGCCCAGGAGGTCGGAGGATGGCACAGGGCGGATCTGATGAGGGTGAGCTGTGCTGTTCTTTTTGATTCCGGCAGGGAGGCCTTTCTGGAATTCCGGGAGCCTGATATCCCCGGGTTGATTGAACACTTGTCTGAATTGCCTCTGATTATAGGCTTCAACCTGAAACGTTTTGATTACAAGGTGCTTTCTGCCTACAGCGATTTGAATTTCTGGGGCCTCCCAACCCTGGACATTCTGGAAGATGTCCACACAAGACTCGGCTACAGGCTTTCCCTGGATCACTTGGCAGGCGTAACTCTCGGCACACAGAAGACTGCTGATGGCATGCAGGCCCTTAAGTGGTGGAAGCAGGGGAAGGTCAAAGAAATCCTCGAATATTGCAAGAAGGACGTGGCTATTACCAGGGATTTATTCCTTTACGGATACAAAAAAGGCTATCTGCTTTTCAGGAACAAAGCTGGAAAAGTAGTCCGGATTCCTGTGGATTGGAGATGGTAAAATAAAGAGGAACTGTGGCAGTGGGGCCGAGAGAATTATAATAGATTACTTGTTTTTAGCCTTAAGCTCTTCCAAAAGCTCCTCGCCGCCTCCAAAACTGTGCTCCGGCCCGGGGAATGCACCGTTTGTTACTTCATCAATGAAGTCGTCTAAGGCTTCCTTAATCTTCGGGGCGAGATTTGCATAGCGTTTTACAAAGCTCGGTGTAAATTTTTCAAAAAGCCCGACCATGTCGTTAGTTACAAGGACCTGGCCATCGCAGTATGGGCCTGCTCCGATACCTATGGTAGGGATGGGGACTATCTCGGTAATTATTTTTGCAAGAGCGGACGGAATGCACTCCAAGACAAGTGAAAAGGCCCCTGCATCAGCCACTGCCTTGGCATCTTCAAGTAGCTTTCTTGCCGATTCCAGGTCTCTGCCCTGTACTTTGTATCCACCAAGCGCTATTGCTGTTTGGGGAGTGAGACCTATATGGCCCATGACAGAAATGCCCGCCTTGACAATTCTCTCAATGGTAGGTGCCATGTCAGAGCCACCTTCCAGCTTGACGCCGTGGCATCCGGCTTTCTTAAGAAACATGCCTGCGTTTCTCACCGCCTCATTTTTGGAGACCTGGTATGACAGGTAAGGCATGTCTCCAATCAGCAGTGCTCTATTAACTCCTCGCCGGACTGCGCTGCAGTGGTGGATCATTTCCTCCATTGTGACCGGCACTGTGGAGTCATAACCCAGGGCCACCATGCCCAGAGAATCACCCACCAGAACTATGTCCAAACCGGATGCATCTAATACTCTGGCCATACTGTAATCGTAGGCCGTAAGCATGGTGATTTTTTCACCTGAGGCCTTTTTATTTTGCAGATCAGCGAGCGTGACGGCCTTTGAGGCCTTTTTTTCTTTCATTTGTCGTAACCGTTCACGGAACGGTGAAATTAGAAATTAGAAATTAGAAATTTGGCCTTCATGCTTTTGTACTGTTGATGAACGCATTCAATTCCAACAATATTCAATATTCAATCGTCAATTGTCAATAAAAAGAGCCGGTGGAGACGGTCATAAGCCGGGTTCTGTTCCCTTGTGCGATCCAAGGTGGTGATCATTCATCTGGGATGTCGATTGCTCGACACCTCACGCAACCTACCCGGGAGCTTCGAGCGGGCCACTCTCAGGCGCTCCTCTATTTGGTCTTGCTCCGGGTGGGGTTTACCAAGCCTGCAACGTCACCGTCGCAGCTGGTGAGCTCTTACCTCACCTTTTCACCCTTACCGGGCAAAGGCCCGGCGGTATATTTTCTGTGGCACTTTCCCTGGGGTCGCCCCCGGTCCGCGTTACGGACCACCCTGCCCTGTGGAGCCCGGACTTTCCTCCAGGCAAAAATATTGCCCGGCGATCACCGGCCGTCTCCGCCGGCAAAAAATATACTTTAATTGGCAGTGAAATTTGAAACTCGAAATTTGAAATTGGGAAAAACACAAATATGTAGATGCATTACCTAATTTCGAATTTCCAGTTTCGACATCGGCATTCAATTCGATTGAATATACACTTTTTCGAAAAAAGTGTAAACCGGTGAATGAAGGATGCCCCTTAACTTACTTCTAAAGCATATATCAGACGCTGACAAGAAGGACAGGTTAAGATCTTTTCATCTCTAAGCAGTTCGTTATAGAGTTGAGGGGGAATATTCATGTTACATGCGGAACAGACACCATCAGTCACTGCTGCTACGGCAACACAGGCCCTCCTGTCTTTGAGAAAGTTATATTTGGATAACAGGTTCGGGCTTATATCTTTGCATACAGTTTGTCTCTCCTCAGTTAAGGCGGCAGTCTTGGCGTCCAGTCTGGTCTCTAATTCTTTGATGCGTTTTTTCTCTGCCCTTATTTCCTTGCGATACTGCTTGACCTGTTTCATTTTTTCTTTGATTTCTTCCTGCAGAGAGTCGGTTTCCTCCATGATGGCCAGAATTTCGTCCTCCCTGATGGTGTTGGACTTTTTTATTTCGTTAATTTCTTTTTGCAGTGCCTGATATTCCCTATTAGTCTGTAACGAAAAGAGCTTTTTCTGAGATTTTCCAAAACGCACATTCTCCAACTCAAATTCATCCTCTACGTCAACTTTCCTTTTCTGAATTTCAGCTATACGTTCATTGAGTTCATTGAGTTCTGCCTCTTTGGATGAAAGGTGTTCTTGAAGGCCTTCAAGATGCTTTGGAGCAGAAGACTTTTCCTCATTTATCTTGTGAAGTTCAAGATCGATACCTTGTAATCTTACTAGAATTGCAAGTTCTGGTTTCAATTTTTACTCCTTGTCTAAAAAAAGGTAACCGTTCACGGGATTACAACGCCCGTTTTACCGCCACCCACCGAGCTGTAAGCGTTTACAGGGCACCAACTCGCCGATTTTCATGTTTTTGTTTATCCAGAGCCCGAAAGGGGATCTTTCATCGTCAAAAATATCTACTTTTAAGTCCCATCCCTCATCTGATGCCTGCTGTTTCATATATTCAGCCATGGCCGGCACTACAGGCCATTCTGTGTAGAAATGTCCTGCGTCTATGATGGCCTTTCCCATCTGTTCTGCTTCCCTGGCAATGTGATGTTTTATCTCAGCACTCAGAAAGAGGTCGGCATTTTCATCCACGGCCATAGGCCAAAGGTCGGAGCCGGAACCTCCGCAAAGAGCTACCCTGGTAATCATTTGCTCAGGGTGGCCTACTACTAAAAGGCCCGGATTTCTTAACATGCTTGAGACCTTGAGCATTATTTCGGATAATTTACAGCCATAGGGAAGGTTGCCGATTCTTCCCAGTCCCACTGATGGCGGGTTGGGTTTAGATGTGCGGAGAGGTTTTACGTCAGAAAGACCAAGTGCAATGGCCAATAGGTCGCTAACACCGCCAACAGTCGAGTCCAGGTTGGTGTGGGCTGCTGTAAGGGCTATGTTTTTGCGCAAAAAACCCGCCAGAAGGCGGGGAAGTTGTTTTGAGATGTCAAGGGAGCTTACGGGCCGAAACAGTAAAGGATGGTGTGTCAATACCATCTGGGCCTTTCGCTCAAAGGCTGCCTCTAATACATTTTCTGTAGCATCAAGGGCGACCATCAGTCTTTGAACAGGCGCATCCGGGTCTCCAACCTGCAACCCTATATTATCCCACGATTCTGCTAGCTCAGGAGGTGCCCACTTGCTAAGAACATTCCATATCTCACATACAGTTGGAGTCATGGTGGTTATTCCACTTTTTGATTCTGCTTGAGGCCCTCAAGACGAAAAAAGGTGCAACATGATGGAGTTGCACCTTCTGCTTTGCAGATTGTTCGACCTGAGATAATTTTGATTCAATACCGTATTCAGTCAGAATTTTTACTATCCTCGCATTTATTATAAATGGGCCCACCAGGATTCGAACCTGGGACCAACCGGTTATGAGCCGGTGGCTCTGACCAACTGAGCTATGGGCCCACCGGTTAAAGAAGTAATTATATTCCGACAGTCAGTATTGTCAAGAAGCAGTCGAGCTTCTCTGTGCTGACGTACGAACGAAATTGACATACGTCTTCGTGTTTCTCAGGCACAGTCCCTTTTTCGTGTCATTGCGAGGAGCGTCAACGGTTGCGAGGTGTAGCTTGGAGGAGTTATTCCTTTACAGGTCCTTATGTGCTGACCTGGTTGCGTCCATAGCCCTTGGCGCGGTACAGGGCGTTGTCCGCTGCCTTGATTACCTCCAGCGGAGTGTTGTGGCGATCATCTCGTTCGGCTACGCCAATGCTGACGGTTACGGACACACTCCTTTGAGATTTCTTGATTGTCGCCGGATTCTCCGGTTTCTTTTTGGGTCGTTCTGGTCCGCGCAAAATGAACTCCGACGTTTCAATCGTCTTTCTCAATCTTTCTACGTGAGGGATAACATCCAGCAATGAGCAAGGAAAGATCACGGTGAATTCTTCGCCGCCGTAGCGAAAGCCCTTGCCGCCGCCGGTCACCCTCGCAAGCTTCGAGGCGACCATACACAAGACATGATCTCCCACATCATGCCCATACCAGTCGTTGAACTTTTTGAAGTGGTCTATATCGACCATGGCAACTGTATACTGTCTGTCCAGCTTGAGAAGTGCTTCTTTCAAGGCCCTTCTGCCCGGCAGTCCGGTTAACGCGTCATGGTATGCCATACTGTGCGGTTAGCCGTCAGCGGTTAGCCATTAGCATTAAAAAGGAGTAGAGATGAGAGATTTTAGAGAACTCAAGGTATGGGAGAAAGCCCATCGTCTTACGCTACAGATCTATAGAATCACAAGAAATTTTTTTCTGATGAACAATTTTATCCAAAAGCTAAACGTTAATGGCTAACAGCTAATC
>JAUWHV010000173.1 GCA_030605675.1 Deltaproteobacteria bacterium
GACTACTGATTACGGAATAGAGTTTTCGTCAATTATTGGCTATAAGAACCTGATCGCCATGCAGTTTCATCCTGAAAAGAGCGGGACCCCCGGTCTGAAAATCCTGAAGAACTTCTGCACATGGAACGGTCATTATGCTGAGTAAAAGGATCATACCCTGTCTTGATGTGAGAGACGGGAAAACAACAAAAGGTATAAAGTTTAAAGAGAATGTGGATATCGGCGACCCTGTGGAAATGGCCAGGTTCTATTATGAAGAGGGCGCGGATGAGATCGTCTTTTATGATATAACTGCTTCCAGTGAGCGGCGGGATATTATGATAGATGTTGTTCGCCGTGTGGCTGAGAAAATTTTCATACCCTTTTCTGTGGGCGGTGGACTCAGGACCATTGAGGATATGCGCGCCGTGCTCCTGGCCGGGGCGGAAAAAGTGAGTGTCAACACAGCAGCAGTAAAGGACCCTGAGATTATTTCCGCCGGGGCCGGGGCCTTTGGGAGCCAGTGCATTGTGCTTGGAATGGACGTTAAAAAGGTCGAGCCTTCTGAAAAAACTCCATCGGGTTATGAAATTGTCATCCACGGCGGCAGGACGTATACAGGCATTGATGCCCTTGCCTGGGCAAAGAAGGCAGAGGACTTAGGGGCAGGCGAGATATGCCTGAATTCCATTGATGCGGACGGCACAAAGCAGGGTTATGAAATCGCACTGACCTCGCTTATTTCCGAAAATGTGAACATTCCGGTAATCGCCTCTGGTGGCGCGGGAAACATAAATCATATGCATGATGTGCTGAAGTATGCCAAGGCAGATGCTGCACTCATAGCATCTATTGTCCACTATGGGACCTATACCATCAAACAGATCAAGGATGAACTGCACTCCCGCGGCATAAAAGTCCGCAATACCTGGTAGACATGAAAGCCTTATTGGCATTGGCAGATGGAACAGTATTCAGGGGTCGTTCCTTTACCGGCCGTTGTGAGACGGCAGGTGAGGTGGTTTTCAACACCAGCATGTCCGGTTACCAGGAGATACTGACTGATCCCTCCTATTGCGGCCAGATGGTAACCATGACCTATCCCCTGATCGGCAACTACGGCATCAATAACGAAGATGTCGAATCCGACAGGATCCATGTAAAGGCCCTGCTGGTAAAGGAATACCAGGAATATCCCAGTAACTGGAGATCCCAGGGGAGCCTTGCTGATTATCTGAAGACAAGTGACATACCGGGAATTGAGGGGATCGACACCCGTGCCCTGACCAGGCACATCAGACTTCAGGGTGCTATGAAGGCTGCCCTTTCAACAGAGGACCCGGACCCGGATTCCTTGGCTGAAAAGGCAAGGCAGTCCCCGGATATAGCCGGCAGCGACCTTGTCAAAGAGGTGACCTGCAAGGAACCCATGTTGTGGCAAGACGGGCGACTGGTTAATCCGGGCATGGATCTTGATCAATTCCAGTGGCCCGACAGGCCTGGCTCACGGCGTGTGGTGGCCATGGATTTCGGGATAAAACTGAATATACTTCGATCCCTGGAAGAGAGGGGATGCACCATCCTCCTGGTACCTGCAGATGTGGACAGCAAGGCCATAGACAGACTTGAGCCTGACGGGCTCTTCCTGAGCAACGGACCGGGAGACCCTGCTGCCGTTACATACGCAGTTGATACCATCAGGGATCAAATAGGCAAACGGCCGATATTCGGCATCTGTCTTGGTCACCAGTTGATTGGATTGGCCCTTGGAGGCAAGACCTTCAAGCTCAAATTCGGACACCGCGGGGCCAATCAACCGGTTAAGGATCTGACAACCGGCAAGGTGGAAATTACCTCTCAGAACCATGGCTTTTGTGTGGACATGGAATCCCTGAAAGATCCTGCAATTGAGCTAAGCCATATCAATTTAAATGACATGACCGTGGAAGGGCTTATCCACAAGAAAATCCCTCTCTTCTCAGTTCAGTATCATCCAGAGGCATCTCCCGGCCCTCACGACGCATCCTATCTCTTTGACAGATTTATTGGGATGATGAAAGGAGATCATGCCAAAACGTACAGACATAAATAAGATCCTTATTATCGGCTCAGGTCCAATCATTATCGGCCAGGCGTGCGAATTTGATTATTCAGGAACCCAGGCCTGCAAGGCCCTGATGGAAGAAGGCTACGAGGTCGTGCTCGTAAACAGTAATCCCGCCACGATCATGACAGATCCTGAAACAGCCCACCGCACCTATATTGAACCGATTACGCCTGAGATTGTGGCAAAGATAATTGAACGGGAACGGCCCCATGCCATTCTCCCGACCCTCGGTGGCCAGACAGGTCTTAACACGGCAGTGAAAGTTGCCGAGACCGGGCTCCTGGAAAAATTGGGAGTGGAGATGATCGGTGCCTCAATTCCGGTTATTCGCAAGGCCGAAGAGAGGGAGCAATTCCGTGACGCCATGAGCCATATCGGCCTGCGCGTGGCTGAGAACGGCATCGCAAAGGATATGGATCAGGCAAGAGAGATTGCAAAAAGAATCGGTTATCCCCTGATTATCAGGGCAAGTTTTACCATGGGAGGGGCCGGCAGCGGAGTGGCCTATAACCGGGAAGAAATGGAGGACCTTGCCAAGGCAGGCCTTGACGCCAGCATGATTTCAGAGATCATTATAGAGGAATCCCTCATAGGATGGAAGGAATATGAGCTGGAGGTCATGCGGGACTTCAAAGACAATGTGGTCATCATCTGCTCCATTGAAAATTTTGATCCCATGGGTGTTCACACAGGTGACAGCATTACCGTGGCCCCGGCGCAGACCCTCACAGACAGGGAATATCAGGCCATGCGCGATGCAGCCATTGCCATTATCAGGGAAATCGGCGTGGAGACCGGCGGTTCAAACATCCAGTTTGCCATTCGCCCTGAAAATGGCGAGATGGTGGTCATTGAGATGAATCCCAGGGTATCCAGAAGTTCGGCCCTGGCCTCCAAGGCTACCGGCTTCCCCATCGCCAAGATAGCTGCCAAACTCGCCGTTGGATATACTCTGGATGAAATCGCCAACGATATCACCCGTGAAACGCTTGCCTCCTTTGAGCCTGCTATTGATTACTGTGTGGTAAAAATCCCTCGCTGGACCTTTGAAAAATTCCCCGGTGCTGAAGACATACTGACCACATCCATGAAGTCTGTGGGTGAGACCATGGCCATAGGGAGGACCTTTAAGGAGGCCCTTCAAAAGGCCATCAGATCCCTGGAGATCGGGAGATTTGGTCTCGGATCTGATACACTCCAAAGCAGGGAGTCCGGTCCGGATATCCATAAAATAGAAAAGGGCCTTATTAATCCCAACTCAAACCGGATTTTTCAAATCTATGAAGCCATGGAGCAGGGGATGACCCTGGAAAAAATTCATGAGCTGACCCTTGTTGATCCCTGGTTTCTCTTCCATATCCAACAGATACACGATCTGGAAAAACAGTTATGTCACATGGCACAAAAGGGGCCTGGGCCTGGTAAATGGAACCCTGAATTCTTGAAAAAGGTGAAGGAATACGGTTTTTCCGATGTTCTGCTCGCGAGTATCTTTAATACGGACGAGCAGGCCATAAGGGAGATACGGAAATCAAATGGGATAGAACCGGTCTACAAGCTGGTGGATACATGTGCTGCCGAGTTTGAGGCCTATACGCCTTATTACTATTCCACCTATGAGCAGGAAAATGAGATCCGCTCTTCAAAGAAAAGAAAGGTGGTGATCCTGGGAGGGGGCCCTAACCGGATCGGCCAGGGGATTGAATTTGATTATTGCTGTGTTCACGCCTCATTTGCCCTTAAGGAAATGGGCATAGAGAGCATTATGATCAACAGCAATCCTGAGACGGTCAGCACTGATTATGATACCTCTGATAAACTCTATTTCGAGCCCCTTACCAGGGAGGATATCCTGAACATTGTTGAACAGGAGAAGCCCGAAGGGATTATTGTCCAGTTCGGAGGTCAGACACCCCTCAATATATCTGCTTCGCTTGCAGAAGCAGGGGTTACCATCCTTGGAACCAGCCCGGATAGCATAGATCGGGCTGAGGACAGGGACCATTTCCAGAGCCTGCTCAAAAAATTAAACATAGAACAGCCTGAAAATGGAATCGTCGTTAATAAAGAAGAGGCAATCCAGATAGCTGACAAGATCGGCTACCCTGTATTGGTCAGGCCGTCCTTTGTCTTAGGTGGCCGGGCCATGGAGATAGTTTATGATCAGGAGGACCTGGAATTTTATATGGAGACCGCTGTCAAGGTATCCCCCGGTAAGCCCATACTGATTGACAGGTTCCTTGAAGATGCTACGGAAATTGACGTAGATGCCATCTCGGACGGGGAAGATACGATAATCGGCGGGATCATGGAACACATCGAAGAGGCAGGTATCCATAGCGGGGACAGTGCCTGTGTTCTGCCTTCAATTTCTCTGAGCCAAGAAACCCTGGAACAGATCAAGGACCACACCAGGGCGATTGCCGGAGAACTTGGTGTAAAGGGGTTGATGAACATCCAGTATGCAGTCAAAGACGGTGTCATCTATGTCCTGGAGGTGAATCCAAGGGCCTCAAGGACCGTGCCCTTTGTCAGCAAGGCTACTGGTGTCCCTTTGGCCAAACTTGCCACAAAGGTCATTATGGGAAAACGCCTGAAGGATCTTGGCCTGATCCAAGATGTAAAGCATTCACACATCTGTTGCAAGGAGTCGGCCTTTCCTTTTGCCAGGTTTCCCAATGTGGATACGATCCTTGGGCCTGAGATGAGATCCACAGGCGAGGTGATGGGTATAGACAGCTCTTTCGGTCTGGCCTTTGCCAAGTCACAATTGGCTGTGGGGCAGAAACTGCCTCTTTCCGGCAAGGTGTTCATCAGTGTTAAGGACAAAGACAAAAAAGCATCACAGGGCATTGCAGCCATGCTCCATGATGCGGGATTCAAGATAGTGGCCACCGGGGGCACTTCTGCCTTTCTTTTAAATCACGGGATTCCGAATCAACAAGTCAACAAGGTGAGGCAGGGAAGGCCCCATATTGTGGACATGATCAAGAACGGGGAGATTGATCTGATCATAAACACCACGAGCAACAAGAAGGCCATCTCTGAGTCCTGTTCCATCCGGCGAGCGGCCCTGGCATTCGATATCCCATATAGTACAACCATTGCCGGTGCCAGAGCCACGGCCCTGGCTATCAAATCAATGATTGAAGGTGAGTTTGATGTTAAGACAATCCAGGAATATCATAGTTAGTGTCTGTGTGTGTTTGAGGCTAATCCAAAAGAAAATTGAACCGCGAAGGCGCTAAGGACGCTAAGAAGGCAAGGAAATATTTTTTATCCAGCCGGTAACGGTCCGGCTGGATAAGTATCTTCTTTGTGTTTAACTTTGCGTTCTTTGCGCCTTGGCGGTTCCTGTTACCACTACGAGGTATTTTCACGGTAAATTTCGAATTTAAAAAAGGGAGTATGAAGGGTTACCGTTATGATAATTTTGCCATCAAGATCACCGCGTGAAGAATGCGGAGTGTTCGGGGTGTTCGGGCATCCCGAAGCAGCCAAGCTCACTTATTTCGGCCTTTATGCCCTGCAACACAGGGGGCAGGAAAGCGCCGGCATATTC
>JAUWHV010000064.1 GCA_030605675.1 Deltaproteobacteria bacterium
GCGTCCTTTGCGTCTTGAGCGAAGTTTACCCCGTTGAATGTCCTTGTTTTTCTATTCAACTAGGGCGGGCGGTTACTTCAGCCTTCTACCTTCAGTCTATTCACCTGAATAGCTACTTACATCCTTAACTACATTGGAATCAGGACACATCGATTTTTATTGTATCATTCGCCTTTTTGCAAAGCATCCGTATAACGAGCAACCCGTTTTCGTAATATGCATCCATCTGCTCCGGATCTACATCCACAGGAATGCGAATGATACGTTCGAATCGGCCGTATTCAATTTCCATCTGATAAAAACGCCCTTTGCCCAAACTGACTGGTGGACGTCTCCGGCCGGCCAGGTGCAAGAACTGACCTTTAAAGATAAGATTCAAACTCTCCTTGTCTACGCCTGCGGTATCCGCCACAACATAAACAGCATCAGGCCTTTCATAAATATCTACGGACGGCACCCAGCCTCCCTTGGAAAGCATAACAGGCATTGAAACCTGAAAGACATCATCTACCAAGCGTTTTACCCGATCTTGCAGAAGCTCAAAGTCACGTTCCACCTTTATCTTTATGACCGGCATAGCTCCCTCCGTAGCTGTTCAAATCCCTTGGCATCTATTCTCATGCCTTTTTCAAAAAACAATAGGTCATGTGACGTTGATAAGCAAGATGAAAAAAGAAAATTTGTTCTTGACTCAGGCACTGGTCTCATGTAATAGAAAGGCCTCTTTTATTCCTCCTTGCCCTGATGGGATTTGCTCAATATGCAGCCTGGATCAGGGCCGGATAATATAGCCCATAGGGAGGCCATATATGAAATTACGGCATTACGAAACATTTTATCTTCTCCATCCGGACCTCAGTGACGAGGAACGTACAGCTATCTCGGAAAAACTCCAGCAAATCATAACCAGCGGGCATGGCGAAATAGTAAAAATTGATCCGTGGCCCCTACAGAAACTTGCTTACAGGGTGCAAAAACAGCCCCAAGGCTATTATGTGTTGATGGAGTATGGCGCACCTGCCGAATCCATTTCGGAACTCACCCGCAGGCTGCGGTTGGATGAGGGCGTGATGAAATTCGTTACCACAAAGACAAGTAATGAGTTTGATGCTGAGGCGTTTGCCAAGGCCCGGGACGAGTCTGCTCCGCCTGCTGAAACTGTTGAAGAGGCTTTGGATTCCACCCAGTCCGCTGAGAAAAGAGAAGAGGAATGAGACAAATGCAAAATCCAAGAAATAATCGTACCGGGCGCCGGCGCATATATATACGCAGGAAGGTCTGTCGCTTTTGTGCCGACAAGTCCCTGGCCATAGACTATAAAGACCACCGAACCTTAAGGCATTTTATCACGGAAAGGGGAAAGATGCTGCCCCGCCGTATTACCGGGACCTGTGCCAAGCATCAAAGACGCCTGACTACAGCCATCAAACAGGCTAGAATAATGGCCTTGTTGCCATTTACCTCTGGTCATATACTTAAAGATTAGCGAGTTACACCGTTCAGGGTTCAAAGTTTCAGAGGTTCAAAATTCACGAATCAACGGCTTGGATTTTCGGCAATCCCTGAACCTTTGAACCAATCACTTTAGGTATAAAGCAGTTGGCTTATCCTCCAAATCTCTCAAGCAAGTGGACCCTGGCTTCTGTCGTCCTTCTAGTACCCCTTATTTTTGAGGGGATCGCACCTATGTTCCAACTTGTAGCACCAGGAATTCTTGTTGTATTGACCGAGGGCATCAGTCTTAGTCTGGCAACCTCAATTATTTTCGGGAATTTTGCCTTAGGGGTTTTGCTGTGCTGGCTAACCATGAAGGTGGAGGCTTTAGTATGGCTGATCCAGACTGCAGGGCTTGCCATGGTCCTGGTGATTGCGAGAAAACAGGATTGGTCCGGGATCAAGACCCTTCTGGCAGGTTTTGCCTATCTTTGTGTAACGTTCATAGTTGTACTCAGTGCCGGATCAGGCCCTGATTTGATTGACGGATATAATAAGGTCGTTCAGGCAATATCCGAGGATATGGATCAGAGTTTGGCTCTCTATAAAGAGAAATCATCCGGCATATACCAGGTAGAATTAGAAAACTGGTTCCGGCAGTTTAAAGAAGTCATTATACGCTTTTTCCCAGGACTATTGGGTTCAGTCTTTGTGATCATAAGCCTGAGTAATATATTGGTACCAAAAATATATCTTGCCAAAAGGCTCAAAAACGAGGCATTTGTGCCGGTGTTCACTCAGTGGAAACTACCTGAACCACTTATCTGGGTGATAATAACAGCGGGTGCATTGGCCTTTTTGGGAAAAGGTATATTCAAAGTCTGCGGAGAAAATGTCCTGCTGGTACTGAGCAGTATCTATTTTTTGCAAGGACTGGCGGTAGTTGCCTTTTATTTTGAAAGACTGAAGGTCCCTGCATTCATCCGCTGGATCACATATATATTGCTTTGCATCCAGTGGTATGGTCTAATATTGGTCGTTATTATAGGAGTGTCTGATGTATGGTTTGATCTGAGAGCCAGAGCACCATCAGCCAGAGAGTCTTGAGAGCCGGACATTAAAATTGAGGTATTTAGGAATTGAGGTATTTGGGAATTGAGGGATTCAGGAATTCAGGGATTTAAAGATTTAGGGATTATAATTTACAAAATACCTTCAATTCCCAAATTCTTCTATTTTTTACTCCTTTAATTCCTCAATTCCTCAATTCCTCAATTCCTCAATTATTTTTAAACACAAATATTTTTTCGAGGTTTCAGACAAATGGAAATCATTCTTAAAGAAACTATCCCTTCTCTCGGGAAGGCCGGAGACATGGTTAAGGTCGCAAATGGCTATGGCCGCAATTTCCTGCTGCCTAAGGGCAAGGCCATATTTGCCAACAAAAAGAATATGTCTCAGATTGAGCGTCAACAGGCCTCTATCCTGGCTAATGCTGCCAAGGAACATGATGAGTTTGACGCCCTGGCCACCAAGCTTGGTGATCTGGAAATCACCATACCTGTCCGGGTAGGTGAAGTGGATCGGCTTTATGGCTCTGTTACCAATCTGGACATAGCCAACGTTATAGAATCACAAGGGTATTCAATTGATCGCAAGAAAATACAGCTGGACGAGCCCATCAAGGCCCTTGGCGAATTCGAGGTCTCAATAAAGCTCAGCCCTGATGTCAGGGCCATAGTCAAAGTCAATGTGGTCCCACAGGAGTCTTTGTGACATTGAGTAATCTACAAAGATGTCGGCATCCTTCACGACAAGTCAAAAGTAGTTTACACTTTGTTGATCTTGTATTCTGGCAGTGAAATTTGAAACTCGAAATTTGAAATTGGGAAAAACACAAAGATGAAGATGCGTTACCAAATTTCCAATTTCTATTTTCTAATTTCACCGTTCCGTGAACGGTTACCAATTTGATAATGCACGCTTTTTCGAAAAAAGTGTAAACTGGTGAATGAAGGCTGCCAAGATGTCTATAGCATCCCTTAAGACTGTTATCAAACCTGCTGAATACCGCCTTCCGCCACAAAATGTAGAAGCAGAGCAGTGTATCCTCGGAGGCATCCTGATCGAGGACCAGGCCCTTCTGAAGGTTATTGAATTTCTGCACCCGGAGGACTTCTACAAAGAGGCCCACGGCATTATCTATGCTGCCATACTTGATCTTTTTGACAGAAATGAACCCCAAGACCTCGTGACTGTTCACAATGCCCTGAAATCCATGGGAAAACTTGAAGCAGTCGGGGGGGCAGCCTACCTTGCAGAAATCACGGAAACTATGCCGGTAGCCGCCAATATCGGCTACTACGGCAAAATCGTTTGGGACAAGGCCGTCCTCCGCCGGCTTATTCAAAAGGCATCAGACATATCCACCCTTTGTTACGAAGAAGCAGGAGAGGTAGACGAGGTCCTGGAATCTGCCGAGGCATCCATATTTGAAATCTCTCAGACCAAAATCCGTCAGGCCTTCCACCCTCTTAAGAGCATACTTAGGGACAGTATCAAAAAGGTTGAGGATCTGTACGAACGCAAAGAACTGATCACCGGTGTGTCTGCAGGGTTTACAGAACTGGACAAGCTGACTGCAGGGTTTCAGCCATCCGACCTTATTATCATTGCGGGTCGTCCCAGCATGGGAAAGACGGCCTTTGCCCTGAATATCGCTCAGAACGCTGCCATTGCCAACGATATTTGTGTTGCGATCTTCTCTTTGGAAATGTCCAAGGATCAACTGGCCATCAGGATGCTGTGTTCAGAGGCCAGGGTGAACGCACAGAAGGTAAGGACGGGTTTCCTGAGTGAGCGGGACTGGCCAAAGCTGATAAATGCCGCAGGTCACCTCTCCGAGGCCCCTATCTTTATCGATGACACACCGGCCTTATCCGTCATGGAGATAAGGGCCAAGGCCAGGAGGCTTAAGAGCAAACACGACCTTGGCCTTGTATTGGTAGATTACATGCAGCTCATGAGGGGAAGGGGACGCAACGAGAGCAGAGAGCAGGAAATTTCCGAGATCTCAAGGTCACTCAAGGCAATGGCCAAGGAGCTGAATGTCCCTGTGGTAGCCCTGTCTCAGCTTAATCGCAAGGTAGAGGACAGGCCAAACAAAAGACCGCAGATGGCAGACCTCAGGGAGTCAGGGGCAATAGAACAGGACGCTGATGTAATCGCCTTTATTTTCCGGGACGAAGTCTATAATCGATCTGAAGACAACCCGAACAGAGGTATGGCTGAAATCATTGTGGCCAAGCAGAGAAACGGTCCCATTGGTATTGTAAAGCTGGCCTTTGTGGACAAATACGCTACCTTTGCCAACCTGTCTCGCGAATCAGAATATTGAGCCTCTATTACATGAGCTCTTGCAGGAAGGTGGCGTAACGCCATCAGGGGAGCTCATAACAAATCTCAGAGTCTATCTAGGGGAGCTTTACTCCTGGAACCAGCGCATCAACCTCACCGGCCTCAAGACCATGGAGGAAATGGCCGTCAAGCACGTCGGTGATACCTTGACTCTGATTCGTTTTCTGCCAAAGGGTGTCCATCACGTACTGGATATAGGCACAGGCCCCGGTGTTCCAGGATTAATCCTCAAGCTGTTTCGTCCCGATCTTGAAATAGTGCTTATTGACGCCATTCGGAAGAAGGTCTCGTTTCTCAATACTGTAATCGCAATAATCGGCCTTACAGGTATCCGGGCTGAGCACTGCCGAGTGGGTCCCAAAGATATACCCGGGCATCTCCCCCCTGAAGGCTTTGATGTAATTGTCAGCCAGGCAGTGGGTCCTCTGGATGAGCTTGCCCGCATGGCCCGGCCTTTACTGTCACCAAACGGTCTGGTAATAGCCATGAAGGGACCAAGGGTAGATGAAGAACTGGAAGGAAAAATGGGCTATCTGCAAAGGCATGGATGGAAGACCGGTATCATAAAAACTCAAACACCTGTTAGTGGTTTTCAACGAAATCTTGTCATGTTACGAAGATACTGATCCATTTACAAAATGGCCGAACTACATCTGTGGCAGCGGGACATCCTGATCCTGCTCCTTCTTGGCTGGAGCAATTTTCTGCCCATACTGGGTAGGGTCGTCCTCAAGGAACGCCTTTCCGCTCCTTTGGACCTGGGGTACAAATGGATAGATAATCGTTACCTACTGGGTCCGCACAAGACCTGGAGGGGCATAATTATTTCAGTCATTGGGACTGGTCTGGCCGGTCACTTTACGCCATTAGGCCTTGTTCTCGGCCTTAAACTCGCCATGTGTTCCATGTCCGGCGATCTGATCGCAAGCTTTGCAAAACGACGCTTGGGCTTGAAAAGTGGTAGTAAGGCCCTTTTGCTGGATCAAGGCCTTGAGTCATTTCTCCCCTTGTGGCTACTCAAGGACAGCCTTTTTATTTGCTGGACTGAGATAATCCTGATAATCTCCTGCTTTACAATACTGGAGATCGGCCTCTCCCCACTTCTTTACATGCTTCATATCAGGAGAAGTCCCCACTGAATTCATGGCTCTCTTAAAGACAGACCTCCACATACATACTTCTGAAGACCCTGAAGATCTTATCCGGTACAGCGCGACCGAACTCATAGACATGGCCCACAGGCTGGGATACTCAGTACTGGCCATAACCAACCACAACTGTGTTACCTATAGCGAATACCTCAGGGATTATGCCAGGGAAAGAGGAATAGTGTTGATACCGGGTATGGAGGCAACAATTCAAGGCCGGCACGTACTTCTCCATAACCTGGATTTTAAACAGGTAAAACGCGACAAAATCGCTAACCTGGAATACTTGAAGCGATCCGACAATCTGATAGTTGCTCCTCACCCATACTTTCCCAGTCCTGTAGCACTCAGGGGTATGCTGAGACGACACGTCAATCTTTTTGACGCAGTGGAGCATTGCCACTGTTATACTAAACGACTGGATTTTAACCGCCCTGCAATAAAATTTGCAAAAGAACACAATCTCCCCATGATTGGTACTTCTGACGCCCACCAAAGATGCCAGTTCCACACAACTTACTCGCTCATAGAAGCAGAACCTGATCCGGAATCAGTTATCCAGGCCGTCAAGTCCGGCAAGGTCCGGATAGTCACTCGCCCCCTTCCCCTGTTTCTTCTGCTGAAGATCAACTTAAAGATGCTTTGGAGAAACAAGATTCTGAAAAGGTTTTAAGTTTTATCCTCTATTTATTGAAAGCACTATGTCCATGTGATACTAAACGGATACAGGTTATGAAAATTTACGCTTATATCCAAAAAATCGTTCTACTCATACTGAGCCTTATACTGACACTTCCGGCAACAGGTCTGACGGCCTCAGAAGAAAAAACACCTTCTAAATTCGAGACCAGTCCGTCACCAGGAGCTGAGCCCTGGCGCATAGAGGCCCTTCAGCTAACTTATTTCCACTCTTCAGATGTGATCCTGGGTGAAGGTGCGGTCCAGGTCTGGAGGGGTGATCTCAAGGTCTGTGCAGACCGGATTATGTATGACAGGCATAATGCCACTGTATGGGCAAACGGCAATGTGGTCATATACCTCGGCATGGATGTGCTGAAGGGAACTGAAGGAGAACTGGATCTCAACACATCTACAGGCACAGTAGAGAATGCCGATCTTTTCTTGCAGAGAAACAACATACACCTTCTGGCCAAACAGATCTGGAAGACAGGTCCTGAAGAATATCGGGCAAAACATGCCACCATCAGCACCTGTCCCCTTCCCAAGCAGGCGTGGAATTTTAAGTGTCGAGACCTTAAACTCACGATTGGAGGCATGGCCTTTGCCAAAAGCAGTTTCTTCAACATAAGGGACATTCCCGTACTCTACAGCCCCTGGGTTGTGCTGCCCATAAACAAATACAGAAAAACAGGGTTACTGTTACCCTACTTCTCTACGTCCAAAAGAAATGGGGCAGAGCTCAACGTCCCATTCTTCTGGGCCATTAACGACAGCATGGACGCCACTTTTTATCAGCATTCCATGAGTAAAAGGGGCTGGATGCAGGGAGTGGAGTTCCGCCACGTATTTTCCCCGGAAGACAAGGGCATCCTCCGATACAATTTTCTGGTAGACACCCTGGAAGACGACGACTTCAACAATGATGGGTACACAAGAGGTAATGAAAAACGTTGGTGGTTGAGGGCAAAGGCTGACCAACAACTCCCCTGGGACTTTGAGGCAAAGGTGGACGTGGACCTGCTCAGTGACAGGGATTACCTGTTGGAATTTGACCAGGGTCCAATGGGTTATGATGAAACAGACAAGATCTTCCGAAGGACCTTTGGCCGCTCCCTGTCCGATGAAACGGATCTGATCCGGCCTTCAACTCTCCAGATAACCAGACGGGCCCAGGACATGTTTTTTGGAGGCGAAGGCCGGTATAACGATAACATGGAAGTAGGGGAACAGGATTCCACTGTACAGACGTATCCAAGGTTGGTGCTTCACGGATTCAGAAAGCCTCTTTTTAATTCCCCTTTTTACTATGACTGGGCTACTTCGTATGTACACTACTGGAGGGAGGTAGGCCTCAGAGAACAGCGCCTGCATATGGAACCAGGCATATCCTTACCGTTGAACCTATATAACCTGGCTGATTTAATTTTAAGCGGGACCGTCGAAGAGACCATGTATGAGGTCAGCGGCCATGATCCGGAACAGCACCCTGATAGCCATTCCAACAGGCTGCTCTATAACCTGAACGCCGATCTGAGTACGACTTTCGGACGGACCTACTGCCTTTCAGGCGAAAAGACTATGAGACACAGCATACGGCCTGGGCTGACTTACCAGTATCGTCCTTCTGAGAACCAGGACGACCTGCCTGACATCGACGCCCTGGATCGGCTTGAGCCTACGAATCGAATTACACTATCCCTGCTCTCGTTCCTTAGCAGCAAAACCACCCTTGGCAATAACAGATTTGCCTACACAGACGTTGTAAGGTTCTACTTGGAGCAGGGTTACGACACCGAGGAGAACAGTAGAGACCAGCCCGGTGAAGAGGACCCCGGACATTTTTCAGACATTTACGCCGAGTTGGATTTTAAACCCTTTCCCAATCTTTTCATGCGTTATGACACTAGCTACAATGTCTATGGAAAAGGCTTTACTAAATACAACTTCCTGGGACGCTTATCAAATTCTGTGGGCGACAGTTTGGATATAGATTACAGGTACAACTGCCTTGCTGATATAAATGAACTTAACCTGGAAATACATGCCTCATTTTCACCTTCCTGGTATGGAATGTGCGGGTTAAAGAGGAATCTCTCTGAAAGCTCAGAACTTGAATCCGTCTTCGGTCTCCGGTATCAATCGACCTGTTGGGCACTTGATGGCAGGTTTAAGAAGGACACGGACGAAACCAGCTTTACATTCCACCTTGAGCTTTTGGGTATAGGAGGCTGGGGTTCTAAAAATTAAGAGTTAAAAATTAAAAGTTGAGAGTTAAAAAATAAGAGTTAGTGACTGAGTCAGGTGCGCTTTCAGTGCTAGTGAAACCTATGATCAGGCTTGACAGTCCCTGATGAGACTGCTATGAAAAAGCCATCGATTTGCCCTGACTTAAACGAGATTATTCGGGAAGATGAATAAAGTGTAAACTACTTTTTGCTTGCTATAAAGTATGCCAAATTATATAGATAGGCAGTCAAGTTTTAGAAGATAAGGGACTGGAAAAAAATAAATTGGTGGAATTCGCGCCCAAATTTGCCATAGATTTAGGCGATCTAATTGAGCAAAACCGCAGGACTAGCAGTGCTAATTCGAGGATTTTGCGATTGAGGATCGATTAAAGATATGGTGAAGATGGGATGCGAAAATGCCAAGTTATTTTTTTCCAGGCCCTAAGGCCTTTTGGGGAGGAATGGATTAATGTTTGGAAAAGCGATCAAAAAACTTTACAAGGCTTTGTGTCAAGAGGAATGGAATGCCACTGTCTGCGGGATCATTGTTGCTCTGTTGAGCATCATATGCCTAGCCTGGGCCCGTCCCTGGGGTGCGGTTGGCGCCATAAGAAACTGGGCTGAATGGATACTCTATGGCATAGGCATGTGGGGAGATCAGCCGGCAAGTATTCTCCTCAACACCGGTTCTGTCATCGGTTTGGGGTTTGTGGCCGGCGCTTTTATTTCGGCCTGCCTTGGTGGGGACTTTGCCTTCAGGATTCCCCCGAGGCTGGAGCTGGCAAAGGCAGTGTTCGCAGGGATATTCATGGGCATTGGTTCCGCCATGTGTGGTGGGTGTAACATAGGTGGCTTTTACCAAGCGGTCGGCAATCTCTCTGCTAGCGGGTTCTGCATGATGATAGGCATTGTTGTCGGGGCGGTGATCGGTATCAAGTATCTTTACTGGGAGATGGAACATATCACTTGGGGTTCGGGAGGGGCAAAGACCTTTCAGGTTCCTGGTGCCCTCCAGATAATACTGGGTATTGTGACGCTGGGTGTACTTATCTGGGGGACTAATGCCTATGCAACCAGCGAAAATGCGAAAATGGTACGGCTGGCAGGACTGTTGATCATTCCTGCAGGCTTGGGGTACACAATGCAGCGTGGGCGCTGGTGTATGATCCAGGGCTTTCGAGAGCCCCATATGACAGGTGACACCAAAATGGCCAAGTCCGTGATCCTGAGTGTGGCTGTCCTGGCGATCGGGATCGCAGTTCTTAAATATCCAGGTATTGTTCCGGATGCCTTCGATCTCGATGAATGTGCAGATGCTGAGGGATTCCGTAATACCGCGCATTATGTCCGTGGATTCTTCGGTTGGGTCGCAATTGTGGGCGGCGTCATTTTCGGCTTTGGTGCCCTGCTGGCCGGAGGCTGCGGAACCGGGACCCTCTGGCGCGTGGGCGAGGGTCAGATCAAGTTGTGGGTTGTGATGCCTATTTTCGGCATTACCAATGCCTTTGTGGACGGATGGTTCAAGGAGAAAGAATGGGAGGAAGACGGCGTCTTCGGGTCCTATGTCTACATGCCGGATACTTGGCTCGGTTACGGAGGAACTCTGGCCCTTATCTTTTTTGTGATGGCCCTCTGGTATATCATTGTAACCTGGAATGAGGAGTCGGAAAAACTGATCGTACCGATGTAGTTGGATTATAGCTTTTTCTTTCCTGTTTATTAAGGAGATCTAATAAGAAAGCCCGGCGGGTTTACGGCCCACCGGGCTTTTTTTGCTTATCACCACGCCTCAAGAGTAGCAGGATGTCTCCTCCTGGTTTTTCCTGCAAAAGACGCACCTTTCCCAACCGGGCAAGCTCAAGAATTGCCAGAAACGTAACGACGATCATTTCCCTATCTTCTGAAGAAAATAACTCAAAGAAACGGATACTTCCTGTCTGGTTAAGCTCTTCGACAATAGATTCCATTCGTTCAGAAAGACTGGCCTTGGCCCTAGTGATTTCAAGGACCCTGGGAAGAGAATTGTTTCCCAGCACCTTTTTGAAGGCAGAGATGAGGTCTGTGAGGCTTACCTCAAGTGTACATTCAGAACCGGGTGCAGGGGTTTCCTTTCCCCCAATTTTTAATTCTTCATTCTTAATTTTTAATTCTTCACTCTCCAGCCCTCCTGCACGGATAAACACATCCCTGCCCAATATGGGTCTGCACTCAAGGGACGCGGCTGCTTCTCTTATCTGAATCAACTCCTGAAGGGGCCGGACCAACTCAAGTCTGGGGTCGTCTTCAGAATCCGGGGGATCAGGCCTTGGCAGCAACATCCTGGATTTGATGTGCATCAAGGTAGCAGCCATCACCAGATATTCACCGGCCACCACCACGTCAAGGGCGGCCTGCATGAACTCCAGATACTCCAGGTACTGGGAAGTGACCACAGCTATGGGAATATCGGTAATCTCGAGCTTATTCTTTTGGATTAAATGAAGGAGCAGATCTAAAGGTCCCTCGAAGGCCTCCAGCTTTACTTGGCATTCCGGTTCCAAAGGGCACTCCAAACCTGCGCCATTGTGGACTGCGCAACCTTTCTGGCCCTGTTGGCCCCATCTGCCAATATGGCCCTGACTTTGCCGGGATCGGCAGCAAGGGCCTTTCTCCTCTGCCGGATCGGGTCCATTTGCAGGACAATGGCTTCTGCAAGTTCTTTTTTGCATGCCGCACAGCCCCGCTTGGCTGCCTTGCATTCAGACACAATAACCTCAAGCTGTTCTGCAGGCAGATAAAGCTGATGAAGCTTGAAGGCTATACAGCGGTTTTCAGGATCACCGGGGTCACCCATCCTCGGCCGCTCCACATCAGTTATCATCGTGGACATTTTTTTTCTTACCACGTCCGGGGGATCTGACAGAAATATGGAATTTCCATA